>NZ_LZHR01000003.1:0-138396 GCF_001690675.1 Gilliamella sp. Occ4-3 | reverse complement strand
CGTTTTTAGATGATAAGATCATATATATAAATAAGTAATTATTTCATCTTTATAGGTCATGATTTCATATATATCAATAACATTACTAATATTATCAGCACCTGTACTTCCTATTCTTAACAAAAAAAGAAGGTCAATCAACCTCAGTTATCATTGGGGATGGTCGGCTAAATCGTCTTCATTAATCATGGTGATATTTCTGTTTTTTATCTTTCAACGTAATAAGGAAATTCATTAGCTTTGCAAAGTATCATTAAATGCATAAATTTAAACTGGTTCTTAATTTTTAGTTTCATCAAAAGTATGATAAATGTAAGTTGTATAATGTAGTCATTTATATAATAATTTTTAACAATAATTCGAGTTGTTTACAGTAGTAGTTTTTCAAGTTACTGTAAACAACTTGATGAATTCCTACACTTCATTTTTTCCCGATAAATAATCTGAAATAGATACAAATTTATCATTATGTAATACTAAAGTTATGATTAAAAAAGCTGATGTAAATCCCGCTAATGCCGTGCCAGTTACTCTTTGCGAATGTTTGGTTCTTCTTTCATATTTTTCTCTTTTTAAAGCCATAGAAATTATTAAAGCGATAATAATACAAGTTATTGCGATAAAAGGAATAAACATCTTTGTATAGAAAGCCAATATAAAATCTTGAATATTGTTATTATATAAAAACGTTGCTTTGGCGATAGCAACTAAGAATATAGCAAATGCTGCAATACAGACGTATAGCGTTATGTTTGGTGATACATTTATCCAATGCATAATGACAAAAAATACAACAGGTAATAGCACTGACGCTATCACGAATCCGACATCAGTATAGTTAGCAAAAACTGTAATTTCGCGCTTGTTACTTTTATAAATCCCATAGGCTGCAATTATAAGTAGTACAACGATCGAAATAAACCATAATAGGTAGTTAGGTTCAGAGGTGTTTTGTTGTGTGATTGCAAAACTTGAAGTTGGCAAGATTAATATTGACAATGTAAAGATTATTGTTGCGAAGATTTTTCTCATTTTAAATATACCTTATGTCATTAAATATATTTTTATTTTTTAGTTTATAAAAGTTATTTTTAATATTTCTATTAGTTATTGTAAAAAATAATTAAGGGCACCAATATGTAAAATATTTGGGTACCCATAAATAGGTTTGGGTCAGAAAAGAATATTAAAAATCTTCATTTGATTGATTTTGAAAGTTTATAAGTTGTTTTTTAGGCAATGTAAAATTTACACCTAAACGGATATTATCATCTTCATCAGATATAACAATGAGCTCTGCTTGTCTTGCTGTATCAGGTATTCGGTGAAGTAATGACATATAATTATTGGCTTTGCCAAAAACACCTTGTAGAGAATCATTGCTGATAGCTATAATATTTAACGATGTAGAATGAGAAATAGCATCTAGCCAAAATTCTTCAAAAGCTTTTTGAGTAGCATTTTGACCTTTTTCTTTTATGATAGATACAAAGTCAACATTGTTAGAATCATCTGTAGCATAAACAATAGAAAAGTTCTTGCTTATCGCAGTCAGTAATGTTCCTAATTTATTACCGTTATCGTCTGAATCTGTTTCAAGATAAACAGATTCTAAAAGATTATTTTGGTTAAAAATCAGTACCATTGTCCATTGAAAACCGAGAAAGCTTTGGTTGTAACTTATCAGCTGATTTTGATCGTCAGGATCTTGTTCAGTGCTATATTGCTGCATTACTTCATTTTTAGGCATATTGTAATACAAATTTTTGTATAAAGGTGTTTTGGTTGAAGAATAGGAGGTATCAGCACCAATGGTAAGAGTAGTAAAAATTAGCCAACAAAAAACTAATAAGTGGCGTAAGTTATTTTTCATATTCTTCCTTTCAGCATAATATTTAATAAACCGATAAGATCCTAAGTAGGATCTTATTCATAATTATTCAACAAAAATTGCAAATATTCGAGTGATAACTGTTAAACTTACAAATATTAATGATATGATTTTCCATACATTTTTATTATTATCATTGGTTGTGTTATAGACAGCGAATAACGTGGCTATTGACCAAATGATAATCAAAATATTGCCATTAAATAACCCTGAACTTGAACGTGTAAACATATCAACAATTGTAATAACAATGACAGGAAGAAACCAAAACAACCAAAATGTTTTTGCAAGTCCATATTCTCCTTTAATATATTTAATGTGTGAAGACATGCTTTTATTTTGTTGTTCTTTTATTTTATCTAGTAATGACATGCTATACTCCTTTTTTATTAGTTAACAATTTGAACAAAAAATTGGTTTTTATTTTTTTGGTCTAAAAATACAGAATATTTAACAGGGAATGCCCCATTACCATCAAAAGAAACGTTTGCTTGGCATAAGTATCTCTTTTGTTCTTTATCTTCGTTAAGTGTTAATTGATCGCTAATGTTAATAAAAGAAAGTTGACCGCCACCTTGTTTTGCCATTATTTGATTCAATAGCTTTTTTGTATCTTTGCTATCACAGCTAGGCGGCATACCATCCCCACAACCTGTTAAAAAAAGCCCTAATATTGAGATATATAGTAATTTCTTCATCGTTTTTCCTTTTTTATGAATATTAAAAATTCAATTGTAGACTAGTTATTTTTATAAGTCTATAACTGGAATTAAATTAATAAAAAATCCATTAATGGATTTTTTATTAATGATAAGTTTGATTATATTAATAATGATATATGTCAAAATTTGACATAGAAAAGAATAATTTTTACTATTGAGTAGTATATTTATTTGAGGTGTTTTTGTTATTCTTCATCAAACCAATCCCAAAAATCAACGGGTTTAATAACTTCCACCATATTGCCCCACATATAGAGATACCAAGACATTTCAAGGGCACCGCCTGCTTTAAATTTAACGGTTATTGATTTGTCTTTATTTTCTATCATAGTTTGAGTTGGGTGGAAGATATAATGTCTAACTTCTTTTGCTACTTCAGGACTAAAACACCACTCCACATCGAAAGGTTCCTCTTTAAAGGTACCAAACATATCTTGACAGTAATCAGTTAAATTAAATGAATTGGGGATTGTATAACTAAGTTCTAAAATATTAATTTTTTCTATATTATGCAAAATAAAATGATGGATCTGTTGGCCATAATAATTATCGCTGTGCCTTGCTAAAAGGTAATGATTTCTTTCACTATATAAAATTCCGTAAGGCTCTAAAGTGTTGTGACTATATTTTCCGCTATTTTTGTTGTAGTATTTTATTTTTATTTGTTTTTTATTAAGCAAAGCTGTTCGTAATGTATTGAGTATTTCTACATCTAAATGAAACCTAGGTCCAGGGCGAAAAGCTAATCCTTCAATTTTCAATAATGCTTCTGTTTCATCTTCAAGGCTTCTTTTACGTTTTTTAGATTGTAATAAATTTTTAATCTTTGTTTCTAAACTAACTAGTGATTTGGCTTGCTCGTGTAAATTATGTTGCTCTAAAAAATTCACACTAGCCTGCAAGGCAGAAAGCTCTTGTGGGGAAAAAGTAAAAAGTGCATTCATCTGTTGAGATGAAATCCGCCATCGCTTGCAGCGTCCGTCTGTTGAATACTCTTCCATATTTGGAAAATAATCACGCAACCCTGCACACATTCGTTGTGCTGTTCGTAGTGATACGTTATAACGTCGTTGGATCTCATCTAATGATAAACCCTCAGCACTATTTTGTAATTCAAAAGCAAGATCAAACAAATCCCATGATTTTTCGTACATTTTTATTTTCCTACTCAGATATTAAATATGACAAAATCTGTCATTATTTTACATTAAGATAAACAATAATAATAACAAAGTAGATATTTATGATGATAATCAATCAAAAAGAGTTAGCTATAATTGATCAAGCAAAAAAAATCATGAAAAAATATATACAAGTAGGGAAAAAGATATCCACAATAGATCATGTTAAGGATTATTTTATATTTCATTTAGGATTATATGATTATGAAGCGTTTTGTGTTTTGTATTTAAATAGTCAAAATAGAATTATTGCACTAGAGGAGCTATTTCGTGGCACAATTAATGAGTCAAGTGTTTATCCTCGAGAAATTGTAAAGCAAGTATTATATTATCAAGCAACAGCCATTATTTTGGTTCACAATCATCCAAGTGGCGATAAAGAGCCTAGTTTATTGGATATTTTATTAACCTCTAAAATTAAAAATGCATTAGCGTTGATCGATGTTGTTGTATTAGATCATTTGATTGTTGCTAGAGATAACGTTATTTCAATAAAGGAAAATACAAAATATAACTCAATGAATCTGTTTAATTGATATTTAGCTGATTATCTGGCGATTAAAACACCAAAAAATCCATTAGTGGAATTTATTCGTTTTTTTAATCCTAAAAAGGTATTTAATTATTATTTTAATCTCAGACAATGATAGCCATGATTTTTTTATATTAGATATTCCCAGCATGGTAAAACTAGCAGCGTCAAATACAGATAAAATAGTAGGTAAACGAATACAACAGCGTCGTAAAGAAATGGATTTGACCGTTGCTCAACTTTCCGAAAAAATCAATTTATCTCCGCAACAATTAGCACGTTATGAACGAGGTGAAAATAAAATTAACTTCGATCATTTTGTTAAAATTGCAGAGCACCTAAAAACACCAATAAGTTGGTTTTTTATTGATTTTGATACCTATCCTAACGGTTCGGTATTAAATAATAAAATAGGGGAACAGCAACAAAGTTATGAAATGAAATTTACCGACAAACAACATAATGACCTTGACGCTCGTTTATTGCAACACTGGCGAGTATTATCTATAGAACAGAAACGAGCATTCATACTATTTTTAGATACCTTAAAATAAATCTAAAAATATACTAAAACAATGAAATTCCCTCTTAAAAGTTACCGTACGCTAATAAATTTTTAAAATTAATTAACTTTATTATTCAATAGGCTATAACCTTGACGTTTTTACAGTAATTTTTACCGTCGATGCTCTATTGTTATTTCCGTGTACAGGTATTAATGGTAAATAAAACCATACTATTTATATGGTAATACTCTGTATTTAATATTTGATGAAGGAAAACAAAGGCAATAACCTCTGCGTTATTAGCTATAAAGTTATCTGCTGTAGTATTACAACGCCATTAACCAATACATAGGAGCATATAAAAGACAAAGTCTGCGATTCTTGCGCTTTTGCAACTGAGTAGCAAAAGCGCTTTTCAAAAAAATAAAACTTACTACAACAAAAAAGTACTCTTCGCTAATCCACCTTATAGGTGAATAGTAATTACTAATTTTAACCTTAATTAGTTAAAAACAGTTTAAGCGAAGGATTATGTGTTTCGTTGTGGAAACCATAATCGAGTTCAGTTAGGTGTTGATTAAACTGGTTAAGGGTTGATTCGTCGATTTCAAACGCAGCAAGTACACGCCCATAATCGGTACCGTGGCTACGATAGTGGAACATTGATATATTCCAATTAGTCCCTAACGTTTGTAAGAATTTAAGCAACGCTCCTTGCGATTCAGGGAACTCAAAACTGTATACTTGTTCTTGAAGCGGTTTGCAAGGTTTGCCACCAATCATGTAGCGTACATGTAGTTTTGCCATTTCGTCTTCGGTTAGATCCACTACAGGGTATTTTGCAGCAGCAAGTTCTTGCATAATTTCATCTTTTTCTTCACTTTTCGAGATTTTTATTCCCACAAAAATACAAGCAGATTTTTCATCATGATAGCGGTAATTAAATTCGGTTACTGCGCGTCCACCTAATAGCTGACAAAAACTTAAAAAACTGCCTTTCTTTTCTGGGATGGTGACTGCTAATAGCGCTTCACGTTTTTCGCCTAATTCACAGCGTTCTGATACATAGCGCAAGCTGTGGAAGTTTAAATTAGCGCCTGACAGTATATGAGCAAGTTTTTCACCACAGATGTTATGCTGATCGACATATTTTTTTAGTCCAGCTAATGCTACTGCGCCAGATGGTTCAGCTATTGCACGTACATCGTCAAATAAGTCTTTCACTGCCGCGCAAATTTCGTCGCTATTCACGGTAATAATATCATCAATATATTGTTGGCAAAGTCTGAATGTTTCATTGCCAATTCGTTTGACAGCAACGCCTTCAGCAAAGAGTCCGACACGATCTAAATTAACAGGGTGACCTGCATCTAATGCAGCTTTTAAGCAAGCTGAGTCTTTAGGCTCAACAGCAATAACTTTGATTGATGGCATGATTTGTTTGATTAATACTGCAATGCCTGCGGCAAGCCCACCACCACCAACAGGTACAAAGATACGGTCTAGTTTGGCATTTTGTTGTAATAGTTCCATAGCAATACTGCCTTGCCCAGCAATTACTAATGGATGATCAAATGGTGGAATAAAGATGCGATTTTGTTCTTTAGCCAGTTCCATTGCTTTGGCTTTGGCTTCGTCAAAGTTGGCACCATAAAGTAATACTTCACCACCAAAACTTTTTACAGCTTCAACTTTGATATCGGCAGTTGTTAGTGGCATAACAATTAAAGAACTGATGCCTAATTTTGTAGCCGAAAAAGCCACTCCTTGCGCATGGTTGCCAGCCGACGCGGCAATAACGCCGCATTTGCGTTCTTCTTCACTTAAGCTGGCTATCATGGCTTGTGCTCCACGGATTTTGAAACTGTGGACGAGTTGGCGGTCTTCGCGTTTGACAAAAACTTGATTGTGTATTCTTGCCGAGATTTTTTCCATTTTTTCAAGTGGAGTTACTTCTGCCACATCGTATACGGCGCTACAAAGCGTTGCTTTTAAATAATCTGCACCGGTAAGTTGAGTATTTTCTTGTTTCACAATTAGCCACCTAATTTACTTTTATCTCGTACGGCACCTTTGTCTGCGCTTGTTGCTAAACTGGCGTAAGCTTTAAGCGCAAATGAGACGTAACGATCTCGATTATGAGGCGTAAATGCTTTTTCACCTCGTTCTAGTTCTGCAACTCGTCGACGTTCAAGTTCAGAAGTTGGGACATCTAGTACTAATTTACGATTTGGGATATCAATATCAATAATATCACCATCACGAACAAGGCCTATAACGCCGCCATTTGCTGCTTCTGGAGAAATATGACCAATCGATAAGCCAGAGGAACCACCAGAAAATCGTCCATCTGTTATCAATGCACATTTTTTGCCTAGACCCATGGATTTTAAATAACTGGTTGGATAGAGCATCTCTTGCATACCCGGTCCGCCTTTTGGTCCTTCATAAATGATGACAACGACATCACCTTCAACCACTTTGCCTCCTAATATGCCATCAACAGCATCTTCTTGGCTTTCAAATACTTTTGCTGGACCTCGGAAAATTAAATTTTCAGCAGCAACGCCTGCGGTCTTAACAATTGCGCCATCTTGTGCAACATTACCATAGAGTGTTGCAAGTCCACCGTCTTGACTATAGGCGTGAGCTTTATCACGAATACAACCATTTACACGGTCATCGTCAAGTGAATCCCAATAGCAATCTTGTGAAAAAGCTTTAGTGGTGCGAATGCCTGCAGGTCCACTACGATACATTTTTTTTACTGCTTCGTCGGTAGTTTGAGTTATGTCGTATTTGGTGAAAGTTTCTTGTAATGTTAGTCCTAAAACGTTGTGCACATTACGATTTAGTAATCCTGCTTTATCTAGTTCTGACATAATTGACACAACGCCACCAGCTCGGTGAACATCTTCCATATGGTATTGCGCTGTACTTGGCGCTACTTTACATAAATGTGGGACTTTTCGCGATAATCTATCTATATCTGACATGGTAAAGTCGATTTCGCCTTCTTGTGCAGTGGCTAACAAATGTAATACGGTGTTGGTCGAGCCACCCATAGCAATGTCTAATGACATAGCATTTTCATATGCCGCTTTTGTTGCAATTGAACGAGGCAGGTAAGATACATCATCATGTTCATAATAACGTTTGGTGATTTCAACAATGCGTTTAGCTGCGTTTAAAAAGAGTTGTTCACGTTGTTTGTGAGTGGCAATAAGTGAACCATTGCCCGGTAATGAAAGTCCTAATGCTTCGGTTAAGCAGTTCATGGAGTTAGCCGTAAACATACCTGAGCAAGAACCACAAGTAGGGCAGGCTGATTCTTCGATGGCTTTGCTATCTTCGTCGCTAACATTTGGGTTAGCGCTTTGAATCATTGCGTCAACTAAGTCTAATTTAATGATTTGGTCAGATAGTTTTGTTTTGCCTGCTTCCATCGGTCCACCTGAAACAAAAATGGTTGGGATATTTAAACGAAGCGAAGCCATTAACATTCCCGGTGTGATTTTGTCGCAGTTAGAAATACAGATCATGGCGTCGGCACAGTGTGCATTAACCATATACTCGACAGAATCAGCAATGAGTTCTCTTGAAGGAAGTGAGTAAAGCATTCCACCATGTCCCATGGCAATACCATCATCAACTGCGATTGTATTGAACTCTTTGGCAATGCCACCTGATGCTTCAATTTGTTTGGCAACTAGCTGTCCAATGTCTTTTAGGTGGACATGTCCTGGTACAAATTGTGTGAATGAGTTAACCACCGCAATGATGGGTTTACCAAAGTCTTCATTTTTAACGCCAGTTGCACGCCATAATGCGCGGGCTCCAGCCATGTTTCTACCCTCGATCGAGGTAGCTGAACGATATTTAGGCATTTCCTGCTCCCAATTTTATGCAAGTAATCGTGTTTAACGGTTTGTAGTTTTTAATATTAATCAACAAGTTAAAAAGTTATCCGCCAACATAGTTGGCGAATTTTTGATTTTATTTATTATTTAACAAGATCTAACCAATCATATTTATCTTCAGTTTTACCATTAAATAAACCAAAGAATGTTTGTTGGATTTGTTTGGTGATTGGACCACAACGGCCAATGCCAACTTGGATGCGGTCAACACTGCGCACAGGTGTAATTTCCGCTGCTGTACCTGTCATAAACACTTCATCTGCCAGATAAAGTGATTCGCGTGATAGTGTTTGTTCTCGCACTTCAATACCAATATCACGTGCTAGCGTTAATACTGCATCACGTGTAATACCAGGTAGCGCCGATGACGATAAAACCGGAGTGTATAAAATGCCATCTTTAATAATAAAGAGATTTTCACCAGCACCTTCAGATAAGTGACCATGAACATCTAACGCAATACCTTCTTGGAAGCCATTTGCTCTCGCTTCAGAACCAATTAATAATGATGATAAATAGTTACCACCTGCTTTAGCTGCGGCAGGAATTGTATTTGATGCAACGCGATGCCAAGATGAGACCATTGCATCAATACCTTGGTCTAATGCTTCTTCGCCTAGATAAGCCCCCCATGGAAATGCAGCTATCATGACATCGGTTTTATAACCCTCACGTGGGTTAACGCCCATACCCACATCACCAATAAAGACTAATGGGCGAATATAAGCGCTTTTTAAATTATTTTTTTTGATAGTTTGGCGTGTAGCTTCCATGATTTCATCAAGAGAATAAGGTACAGGGAAACGATAAATTTTTGCTGAATTTAACAGCCGTTGTGCATGTTCTTTGTGGCGAAAAATGGCAGGACCTTTATGGGTGTCATAACAACGTACACCTTCAAATACTGAAGTTCCATAATGTAAAGCATGTGACATTACATGAACTTTTGCATCTGCCCATGGAATCATGTCACCATTCAACCAAATATAATCAGATTTTGCTGTAGAACTCATTTTGTTTCCCTCTTTATTTTTCAATTTGTTAAGCATGTACTTTGCTTTAGGTATTTTTGTTTTAACGGTCAAGCATTATACTACACTTATTTGTTTATTTAACTGTTAAATTGTTTACCATCTTTGATTTAAATTATTATTTAATAATAAGTTGTTTGAGATTATTATTACTCAATTACTATTACATCTTCTAATTTTGATACTTGATTTTGTAGTGTCGAAAACGCTCTTTCGGTGGTTAATATTAATGTCATAATTAGTATGTTGTTTTCAACCGTTTGCATTTGCATTGATTTAATATGACCACCCCGATGACGGATAACCCGTAATATACGTTCAAGTGCCCCCAATTTGTCATAAGCTTTTATGACTAATTGGTATTGTGTTTGTTCGTTCATTGCTTACTCCTCACAACTTCTATCTAGCATGTTTTCGTTTGCTGCTCCAGGTGGTACCAGTGGCCATACGTTTTCTAATTCATCTATGCATACATGTAAAAGATAAGCACCTTTTGAATTAAATAGGTTATCGAGCGCAGTATCGATTTGTGACTTTTTGTTGATAGTTTGCCCAGGTATATCAAATGCTTTAGCTAGCATTAAAAAGTCGGGATTATCTGATAAATTTGTTTCGCTGTATCTTTCGTTAAAAAATAATTCTTGCCATTGGCGAACCATACCTAGGCGTTGGTTATCAATTAATACGATTTTTATTGGCAATTTTTTACGTTTTATAGTGGCTAATTCTTGGACATTCATCATGAAAGATCCATCACCTGATACACAAATTACACAGTCATTGGGTCTTGCCATCTGTGCGCCAACGGCCGATGGTAAACCAAATCCCATTGTGCCAAGCCCACTTGATGTAATGAAGTTTTGAGGGTGATTAAAGCACATATGTTGTGCTGTCCACATTTGGTGTTGTCCCACATCGGTAGTGACAATAGTATTAGCTGATTTTCGCTCAGAGATAGTTTTTAATAAAGTTGGCGCATAAATAGCTTCACCAGGGTGATCATAGCGAGTTGGGTGTTGTGTTTTTAGTTGGTTAATTTTTTTATGCCAGTTATCAATTGAAACTGTTTGATTTAGTAGTGGTAAAACTTGCTTTATATCGCCTTGTAATCCTAAATGGCTTTGGCGTAATTTGTTGATTTCAGCTTGATCGATATCAATATGAAGTACTTTAGCATGTCGTGCAAATTCATTAAGATTGCCGGTAACCCTGTCATCAAATCGTACTCCTAGGGCAATTAGTAGGTCACATTCTTGCACTGCTAAATTGGCTGCTTTTGCTCCATGCATACCGACTAATCCTAAATAATAGGGATTATTAATATCGGCAACACCAAGCCCTTTTAATGTTGATACACTTGGAATTTGTGTTAATTCCATAAAGTTTCTAAGTTCGTATATTGCGCCTGAAAGCCCAACACCTCCACCAATGTAAAGCATTGGTTTTTGGGCTTGGATGATCATTTGTTTGGCTTGTTTTATATCATCAGGCAAGATTGAGTATAGTTGAGTTTTATTTTGTGCAATTTTTAATGAGGATGGTGTTAAATAGTTATGATAATCTAGGTTTGCAAGCTGTATATCTTTGGGAACATCAATTAATATTGGTCCAGGTCTTCCCGAATTGGCTAAGTTAAACGCCTCTTCTAATATATTGGGTAAATCGTGTGCATCATCTATTAAATAACTGTGTTTGGTGCAAGCTAGAGATAATCCCAAAACATCAACTTCTTGAAAGGCATCTGTACCAATAAGTTTGGTTGGTACTTGACCCGTTATAGCAACAATCGGCACTGAATCAATCAAAGCATCAGCAAGACCTGTAATGATATTTGTTGCACCAGGACCCGAGGTGGCAATGCAAACACCAGTTTTTCCTGTTGCACGAGCGTAACCAATAGCCGCCATGGCAGCACCTTGTTCATGACGACATAGTACATGTTCAATACCCCCGTCATAAAGTGCATCGTATAGAGGCATAATTTGTCCACCAGGATATCCAAAAACGGTGGTTACACCTTTTTCTTTTAAGGTTTTTACTATCCACTGTGTTCCTAACATTTATTCCTCGCTTGTACTTTACTTGTCCATTAACCATAAAAAAACCCCCGCTTTTGGGGAGCGGGGGTTTTCTGATTTATGTATAAACATATTTTTTATTCAAAAACGCCCCCGCGCAGGAATAATGACTACGCTGACAATGATATTGATGAGGACGATTTTGAGTGAAAATTTCATAATGTTGGATGATTAACTTTTTATCATTTTTTAAAATATTTTTAACAAAATACTCGTTTTTAAAAAAAGTGCAACAGTTTTTTATTGCTTTTGCTATTTAGCACAAATAGTTTGTGAAAAAGTTTCAGGAAACACTGTGTTTTAGTATAAAAATATCGGTTTTAATAGTTTGGTCTGATGTTTTTGCAATGTCAGTGTATAAAAAATAAATATAAGTAATATAAAGAAATATCAAATATTTAAAAAAAGATATCAGTATGGAAATATTGCAACTAATTATTTTTGTTATTTTTAAATTGGTTTTAATAAACTTTGATAACGCTAAAAAACTTCACAAGATACGTCTACCGCGGATTGGGAAAATGGTGATCTTAATGATTCTCAAAGTTCAGTCAATGATCCAATCCTTCAAAAATTACTTAACGCATATTGTGAAAATAGTAATGAGATGAATGAGCTTAAAAAATTTTCTAAATGGTGTTAACTATCACTACAATATAAATAATAAAAAAATCATAATAATTTATCTAAAATCAATATGTTGTAAATAAAAGCAATCTGTTTTTTAAATTTTCTTTTACTAGCTTCGTATATGTTAATTTGATACACTTAGTTCAGTGCAAGATTATGCAATATTTAAGGTTTCGGCTTTACTAATTTCAATGACCTCACCAAGCCAATCATAGAAAGCCGCCTTTGTTTATTATTAGCCTCACTTTTTGTTTGTTTAAAAATCTTTGGGGATGATATTGAGCAATGCTATTAAGTTTAAAAAAGAATATTCTAATTTTTGTTGTCAGTAAATATAATTTATTGAATTAATTAGTTATTTTAAAGATTAAAATAAGTTTATCAATAGGATTTTGTGATTATTAATTGATTTTATTTAAGTTATATTGAATTTGTTTTCAAATACATGTTTAACTTAGGAGAAAATTATGAGCAAACAAATCTATAATCCACTTACCAAATATCATCATGATAAGTTCCCAAAACAAACACAAGTTGCACCAGCTTTACAGTGTGAAATGACCCCAACCCCTGATTGTGGTGAAAAAAGCTATCAAGGCCATGGACGCCTAGAAGGACGTAAAATGCTTGTTACTGGTGGCGATTCTGGTATTGGTCGAGCGGCAGCGATTGCTTATGCTAAAGAAGGTGCGGATGTAGCAATAAATTACCTTCCTTTCGAGCAAAAAGACGCGGAAGATGTTGCTAAGGTTATTCAAGCGGCTGGGCGCAAAGCTGTATTGATCCCCGGTGATTTGAGTGACGAGACTTTTTGTAAAAAATTAGTTGAAGAGGCACACCATCAATTAGGTGGATTGGATAATTTGACACTGGTTGCTGGTAAGCAGGTTGCTGTTGAAGATATTATGGAACTTACTACCGAGCAAATTAAGAAAACCTTTGAAGTTAATGTGTTTTCGCTTTTTTGGTTAACTAAAGCGGCTTTAGGTTACTTAAAACCAGGATCAACCATTATTACAACTTCATCTGTTCAGGCTTATCAACCTAGCAGTAATTTATTAGATTATGCTTCAACTAAAACAGCTATTATCGCATTTACACGTGGATTAGCTAAACAATTAGGTCATAAAGGTATTCGTGTAAATTCTGTTGCCCCAGGTCCAGTTTGGACTCCATTACAAATTTGTGGCGGTCAACCAAGTGACGCTATTCCTGAATTTGGTAAACAAACTCCTTTACAACGAGCTGGCCAACCTGTTGAACTTGCTGGTGTTTATGTGCACTTAGCATCTGAAGAATCAAGTTATACAACTGGCGAAACTTATGGTGTTACAGGTGGTATGCATATTAACTAATTGATATTTGTTATAGTAAAAGAGTTTATTTAAACTCTTTTACTATTAACATTAGATAAAATTAACTTTTAAAATAAAATGGTTATTATGAGTTAATTCATGGTAGTCAAAAAATTAAATAAAAAAGGAATAAAAATGAAACTTTTTAAAGTGATCACTTTAGTAGTGTTAGGGCTTTTTTTAGTCAATTGTGATAATTCAAAATCAAAAACTGATGATATTGAACAACAAGCCAAACAAACAAGTTCAGAAGTAAGTGACAAGGCCAATCAAACAGGTGCAGAAATTAGCGATAAAGCCAATCAATTAAGCTCAGAAATTGGTGATAAGGCTAGCCAATTAAATGCAAAAATTGAAGACCAAGTTAAGCAAGTAAGCTCAGCAATTAGTGATAAAGCTAAAGATTTGTATGAACAAACAAAATCAGAAAAAGATGAGATGCTTAATAAGATTGAAGAAGGTAATTATAATGTTGCTCAAGGTTTGATGATCAAGGCGATTAAAACAAAATTACCTGCAACAATTGATTCGAGTGTAACTTTAGTTGATGTATCGTCAGATAGCAATGCAATTAATTATAAATATATTGTGAATAATATCACTAAAGATGCATTACAGGCTAAAACTAATCAAAAAAATTTACAGGATAAATTGGTTGCGTTTTATTGTGGTGATGATTCTAGCATGAAGACTTTAAGATTAGTATTCCCTAGAGGAGCTAACCATAATTATTATATCAATGACGATAAGGTATTTTCAGTAGATGTAAAACCAAGTGATTGTGATGATGATGATTAAATATATTTTTATTAATTTGAATAACTAGTTAAATTTTATTAATATAAAAGGGCTGATTGAAGCCCTTTTTATTTTGGACGCTCTTTCTTAATAGTGTTCTTTTACAGCTCTTTTAAAGATTAATTAGTATTATTATTACTGTTTTTGTATTTTTATAGTTTTATCTTTTAAAAGATATCAGGTAGTGATGAATTAGCTTGGGTAGGAATAAACATGAAAGGCATGAAAATAACATTTGTGATGTTAATGGGAATAATATTATTTGGTTTTAATAATTCAGAAGCAAAAGTTATGGGTACTCAGCGAACTGGTATTCAAGAGAATATGGATATTGTTGAAAGAGGACAAAATATTATTGCTCAATCAACACCTGAAAAAATCAAAGAATTTAATGAGCAAAAAGATGGTGATTATAGTTTTGCTCAAGATTCGGTTGTTGCAGGTATAAAAGAAAAGTTACCCATTGTGATTGATAAATTTACGATGTTCAATGACATATCAAAAGATAACAATAAACTTATTTATAAATATATTATAAAAGGTTTGCCTAAAGATGTGATATTGCTAAAGCAAAATCAGCAATCTGTATTAAACACGATAGTTACTTTATATTGTGGTAATGACCCGAATGTTGAAGCGTTGAAACTCATATTCCCAAATGGAGTAAGTCATAATTATTATCTTGAAAATGAGAAAATTATGTCGTTTGATTTGAAACCGAGTGATTGTGATTCTAAATAACCATTAATCAACTTAAAAAATAGTAGAAATCATCAGCACTAAATGGGTGGGGCTTATTAAAGCTTATTTTTATTTATTTTTTGTTTTAAATTGTAAATTTTTTTATGTACTTTTTTCACTGATATTTTACAATTTATTGACCACTTTTTAAATAAGTGGTCGATATGTAATTTATAAAATTTACTCAAAGGAATAATAATGAAAAGTTTAAAAACAGTGTCAGCAATTTTGATAAGCTTGGTTCTTTGTAGTTGTGATAATTCAAAATCTGATGCTAATAAAGCAGTTGGTGATTCTTCAAAAAATACTGAATTAAGTCGTTTGCAAGAAACTATTATTAACGAAGCAAAAAAAATGCTTCCAGTTAAAGTTGATGCAAAAACTAATTTGATTGATATAACTAAAGATAATGATTTAATTAATTATAAATATGTAATTGATAGTTCAAAAGATGAGTTATCAATTCCTGATACTCAAAAAATGACGACAGAAAGTCTAAAAACACTTTATTGTAGTAATAGCTCACAAGTTAAACAACTTAGGGATGCATTCCCAAATGGTGTTAGTCATAATTATTATATAAATGATGAGCAATTATTTAGTGTTAAATTGACACCAGCTTCTTGTACTGCTAACTAAAGTAGTTTGTTTTAATTTTTGATATAATTTATTAATGTGATATAAAACAGGGTGATTTACCCTGTTTTTTTTGAGTTATTCTAGTTCTTTACCTTTTGTTTCGGGTATTAAAAATACAAATGCAGCCGCTGATAATAAATAAGCAGCAGACAGTAAAGCTAATGCGTAGCTAATTGAATAAACAGTAGCTAAATATGCAATTAAAACTTGCGATATTCCTGCAATTCCTCGACCTACATTAAAAATAATATTTTCAGCACTTGAACGGGCATCTGTTGGGTAATGTTCAGCAAGTAATGCACCATATCCGCCCATCATGCCATTTACAAAAAAGCCAATTGCTGAACCAAATATGATTAATATAAACATATCAGTTTGATGAAAATAAAACCAAATTGAAACTGCCGAAACGAATAAAAATAGGATATAAGAAGGACGGCGACCAAATTTATCACATAACCAACCAAAAATTAAGATCCCTAATGACATACCAATTGTTGTTGAAATGGTCCAGAACATTGTATTTTTGAATGGCAATTTGAGTTCAGTTGCAATCATATTTGGCATCCAAACCATGAGCCCATAAAAACCAAAATTTTGTACTGCACAGGCAATAGTTAAACCTATTGTAGTTGCTACGGTTCGAGGATTTTTAAATAATTTACCAATGGCTATTTTATTTTTATTTTGAGCTTTTAAATTTTGCCAGATTTCTGGTTCTTTTAGACCTTTACGTGTCCAAGCAACAAATAGAGCTGGCAGTACTCCCATGGCAAAAGCCCAGCGCCAACCATAAATTTCACCAATAAAATTAACGGTTAATGCGGCTAAGATGATACCTACTTGAAAGCCTAATGCTACAATAGATGTTGCTCTTGAGCGTTTATTTTTAGGCCAGCTTTCAGAAACTAGAGTCATACCAATTCCAAATTCACCACCAAGACCAAGTCCACTTAAAAAGCGAAATATTAAAAAGCATTCATAGTTAGGTGAAATTGCACATAACCCGGTGAAAAGAGAAAATATTAAAATAGTCCATGAAAAGACTCTTACTCGACCATATTTATCGGCAAGGATACCAAATAAAATACCACCTAATACTGCGCCAAGTAAGGTTACTGATGTTAAGGTTCCTAAATCGGCCTTAGTTAGGTTAAAGCTGGTCGAGATTAGACTAAAACATACACCTAAAATCATCATATCCATGCCATCAAGTGCGTAACCGACAGTGGATGCAAAAAGGGTTCTTTTTTGATACGGGGTTGTATGTTCGTTTTCACTTTCTGCTTGCAAGGCTGTGTTTGCTTCAGTTTTCATGTATACCTCTAGTTTTTAAAAATAGATGTTACTTAAAATTTGCGTTTTATGATGTTTAATTTGTGATTAAACGGAGGGTAAATTAAAGCGGGGCAAGTATATACTTAAAACTAGTAAAAAGCCAAGCTTAATGCCCTGAACAGTCGTTTTATCTGCCGATTTTGTTATCGGCAGTTGATTTATTTAATCTTCAGCGAAGTACCAATAACCTTTGTTGACAAGATCAAGCATGACTTTAAGTGTGTTTTTATCCTGCAACTGTTCGTAATATAGTGTTTCATTTTCACAAAGTAGATCTATGATAGGCATTGGTAAGTCAATTTTTTCACCATGAATATAGCCAAAATCACCTACTTTAAAGATTCGAATGCTTAGTACACGGTGTAGCTTTGCACCAGCTTTTAGTAATGATTCAAATTCTTCATAATTGTATGGTGGTTCAACTGGAACAATATTTAGATCGTGCATTGGTAAAGTAATGTGTCTACCAAACCAATCGTTAAATAATGAAGGTGTTTTGATTAGATCAATAATTTGATCTTGTACCTTTGTTAGTTCATAAGGTTGAACGCGATGAGGATCATTAGGTAGCTTTAAATCTGGATCTTGATAATAAATACTAATTGGTAGGTTATCAATGACATAATCAGCAAAGCTACTTAATAGTTGTTGTGATGTTTGTGTCATAAAGCCAACGGAATAACTTAATGATTCACCAATTGATATACCATTATGCGGACAACCTGTTGGAATGTATAGAATGTCGCCTGTGGTGAGCTCTTCGTCAATGATTGGTTGATATTCTTCGACATGTAATAATGCTTTGTGTGCATTAAATTGTTTATAATTTGGATCGCAATTGCCAACTTGCCAACGCCTGCTACCCATGCCTTGAATAATAAATACATCATAATTATCAATATGAGGTCCAACTCCAGCGCCTTGGGTTGCGTAAGAAATCATTAGATCATCAAATTGCCATTGTGGAAGGCATTTAAACGGTTTAAGTAAGGTCGCTGCTTGTTCATGCCAATGGTCAACGGCTTGTACTAGCAAACTCCAATGATCTTCACCTAAGTTATTGAATTGAGTAAATGGTCCGAATTTAGCATCCCAAACACCATCTTTATTAGAAACAATTCGGCTATCAATTTCTTCTTCCATCGCTAAACCAGCTAGTTCGTCTGGTGTTATGGGATCAATAAAATTAACAAATGCCTTGCGTAAGATTACCGGTTTTTTTTGCCAAAATTTTCTTAAAAAATCATCCCAATCAATAGTTAATTTATAATTCATTTAATTTTCCTTGAAGATTGAATAACTGGCAAAAATTATGGGTGGTTTTTTGGGCTATATCCTCTAAAGAAACACCTTTTAAAGCAGATAAATATTGCGCAACTACACGAACATACGCAGGTTGGTTTTCTTTACCTCGATATGGTACGGGAGCAAGATAAGGTGAGTCAGTTTCGATCAAAATACGATCAAGTGGAACATATTTCGCAACTTCCCGTAGAGCCTCGGCATTTTTAAAGGTGATAATTCCTGAAAAGGAAATATAAAAACCAAGATCCAATAGTTGTTTTGCTGTTTCGATATCTTCTGTAAAACAGTGCAAAACACCAGAGTGGACATGCTCATCTTTTAAAATTCTTAAAGTGTCTTCTTTAGCATTACGTGTATGGACAATAACGGGTTTGCTTAGTTTTCGTCCTAATCGAATATGTTCTTTAAATATAGTTTGTTGTAGTTCTAAGTTGTCTTGTTGGTAGTAATAATCAAGCCCCGTTTCACCAAGTGCAATGACGTTGTCTTCTTGTGCTAAAGTTTGAAAGCGTTCGGCATCGTAGGTTTCGTCATCAAGATTAAGTGGATGAATCCCACATGAGAAAGAGCATTGAGTTTGATAAGGCGTAAGTCTATGTTTCATCGATTCATAGCCCGACAGAGTTGTTGCCACGCTTAGGCAATGTTTAACGCTATTGTTGATAGCTTCTTGTAAAACATCTTTGATGGATTTAGTACTAAAGTCTAAACTATCTAAATGACAGTGAGAATCAATTAAAAACATAAAAATCTCTTCTTTGTTTATTTTAATGTTGTTCAAAATCACGAACAGGTTTTATTGTTGACCACGAACGGCAAGCAGGGCATAACCAGTAGAGTGAGTTAACTGTGAATCCACATTTCTGGCATCGATAATTGGGTACTGCTTTTATTTGTTCGCCAACCATGTTGCGTAAAAGTAAAAGGCTTTCTTTAGCTTTACCTTGTTCTGCATCAGCAACATGATAATTCATTAATCGATAGAACCCTTTTAAATTAGGGTGTTTCAGTAATTCTCGATACATATAATATTGTGCGGCGTCTAGACCTTTTTCTTTTTCGATAACATCAGCAAGCATTAATTCAGCAACATTACCTGTATCTTGATCGACACATATTTGTAAAAATTCTTGAAATTCATATTGATTATTTAGCTTTAGGTAGCACTCTTTTAATGCAGGTAATGCTTCGCCAATAAAAGCTTTGTCCTGCTGTAATATTTGCTGAAAAGATTTGATAGCTTGCTCAGTTTTGTTTTGTACCATAAGAACTTGCCCCAACATGAGTGAAGTACGAGCACATTTAGTGTCTGCAATGGCTGATTTTTGTAATAGGCTATTGGCTTTATCAAGATCATCATTATCAATCGCTATTGACGCTAATTCACAATAAAATTGTGCAATATCGGTTTTGTATTTTATATTACCAAGTTTAACCAATTTAGTTGCCATGTTGATGGCATTTATCCATTCACTGGTTGATTGATATATGATAATAAGTTGTTGTAATGCATGTTGTTGAAATTCTTCTTCATCAATTAATTGCAAAAATGTCTCTTCAGCACGATCGTAAAAGCCTGCAACCATGTAATCTCTACCTAGTTGTTGAATAGCTAATAGTCTTTGTTCAAATGTTAAAGATGAGCTTTCTAATAGCGCTTGATGAATGCGGATAGCACGATCAACTTCACCCCGAGAGCGGAATAAGTTACCTAATGTTAAATGCGCCTCAAGTGTGCCATCGTCTTCTTTTAACATGTCTAAGAAAAGATCGACAGCTTTGTCTTTTTGATTAGATAAAAGAAAATTCAAACCATCAACATATTCACGAGATAGTCGATTAGATTGATTTAGATGTTTCTGTTTTGCATTTCTGTCACCCATATACCAACCGTATGCGGCGGCAATAGGAAGTAACAAAAATAACAGTTCAAACATAGTAACCTATTCTTAATTAGTTTTAGTTGTGTTTATTTGCTGGTTATTAGCCATGCCTTCATCATATTTTTTTTGTAATTTATTTAGTTTACGTTTTGTTGATGAGTGCTGTAATTTAGATTTTAGAAAGAAAATGCCGGTTAATATCCAACCAACAATAAACCCCGAACCAAATAAAATAGCTAATAAGACTGATAAGCGGGTTTCAGTTTTAGCTACCAAATAATTGAAGGTTACTATTTGATCATTAGCCGATCCTATTGCTATTGAGATGGCAAAGATGATAATTATCAATAAAATTGATATAACAAATTTCATAATGTTGACCTTTCTTTTTTTTGTTTTAGTTAAATTTTGTTTTAGTTAAACTCTTTCGTTTATTATACTCTTCTATTCTTATAATTTCTTTTTGTATTTGGCTAATTAGATTATTAACTATATTGCCTAAAAATAATATTGTTTGTTGTAAATGTTACTTTCTCAAAATATTTAATAATCATTTGTCTACTATATGCCATTTTCTAGCATAAAAATAGCAAATTAATGAGATTATCCATGCGATTAATATACTTGTTATTAGATCAATAGGACTATGCATGCCTAATAATAACCGGCTTAATTCAATTAATATTGACCAAATAATGATAGAAGATACTATCACATAATGTTGTCTAAATTTTAGTAATATTAAGGCCAATAGTGCCCAAGTTACAGCTAACAAGGTATGCCCAGAAGGAAAAGCATATCCCGTTTCATTTTGCCAGTGGCTTGATAACCAACTGGGAATTGTTGATGAATTGTTAAATAATTGATGAATAATTTCTTTTCTTTCTGAACGTGATTTCGAATAAAATTGTTGATCATTAATATTATATTCCTGAGCCATCCAAAGTACATAAGGCCGTGATTCAGCGGTTTGTGATTTTAAAAAGCTTTTAATTATTTGCCCACTTAATATTGCACTCACAAGAAGCAACCATAATAATATGATTCTTTTTTTTGTTTTTTGGGGTAATAGCAGACAAAATACAATGAATAAAATTGTTGAGGTGATAATTCCCCAAGGAAAACTTGCTGTTTCAGTTATTAAAAATAAACATTTAGATGTATTATTTAAGGATGCTGGTTGCCAATGCCAATTTATGGCTATAATAGTAAAAGGAACAGCTAAGAAAATAGCCAGTAGGGCTATTGTTTTTTTTATTACTAACCTCATTTATAAACTCAATTAAGTATAAATTGCTTTTGCTTAATATTTTAGCATAGAAGATAAATTTATTTTTATAAAATCTTATTTATCCTTATTGAAAATGGAGATAATAATGCAATTAAAACGTGTTGCACAAGCGAAATTGCCGACGCCTTGGGGGTGTTTCATTATTGTTGGATTTGAAGAAATTGCAACAAAAAAGGATCATGCCGCATTAGTATTTGGTGATATATCTGGCGATACACCAGTTCTCACAAGAATTCATTCTGAATGCTTAACAGGCGATGCGCTTTTTAGCTTACGCTGTGATTGTGGTTTTCAGTTAGAAGCAGCCTTAAAACAAATTGCAAAGGAGGGTAAAGGGATTTTAATTTATCACCGGCAAGAAGGACGTAATATTGGTTTATTGAATAAAATCAGAGCTTATGCGCTACAAGATCAAGGCTTGGACACGGTTGAAGCTAATGAGCAATTGGGATTTGCAGCAGATGAACGAGATTTTACTCTATGCGCAGATATGCTGACTTTATTAGGCGTATCACAAATTCGCTTATTAACCAACAATCCCGAGAAAATACGAGTGCTTGAACAATCAGGAATTAAAATTATACAACGGGTGCCATTGGAAGTTGGTGGAAATCCAAACAATGAGCATTATCTAGAAACAAAAGCAAATAAAATGGGACACTTACTTCATTTGCATCACTATAATTGCAATCACTAAAAATTTAAGTTTACTAAGAGAACTTATTGGTTTGTAATTGAATTTATCCAAAATAGTAAAAATGTTGAAATAAAAACTCAAAATAAAAAATATTATTTTGAGTTTTTGTTACTTGATAATAAGAGAAAAATTTTAATTTAGGTTTATGTGATAATTGCCAATTATTTGGCACCTTTAAAATCAATTTTTATCGCTGCGTAGCACACCACCATTAGCAATCTGATCTTTAGATAATTCGTGCATTATGATTTGTACTGCCTCTGGTTTACAGTTAAGGGTTTCAACGATGGCATTAGTTACGCGTTTTGCCATTTCTCTTTTTTGCTCTATAGTGCGGCCTTCTAAAAAATCTATAACGACATTAGGCATAGATATCTCCTAGTGATTATTAATTTGGGCAAGTTGTTCATCAGTTAATGCGATTTCATCGTTATGGCATATGCTAATGCTAGATTTTATAATTTGTTCAGCAATGGCTTTAGCTTCATCTAATGAGTGCATTTTATAGGTACCACATTGATACTCATTCAATTCAGGAATCTGATTTTGTGATTTTACATTTAATACGTTATGCATTGATTTTAGCCATGCATCTACAACTAGTGCTTCATTGGGCTTGCCAATTAAGCTCATATAAAAGCCTGTACGACATCCCATTGGTGAAATATCGATTATTTCAACTTTATCACTGTTAAGATGATCGCGCATAAAACCAGCAAATAAATGTTCTAATGTATGAATTCCTTTTTCTGGAAGGTTGTCTTTATTTGGAATGGTAAAGCGTAGATCAAACACAGTAATGCTGTCACCTTTTGGGGTCACCATTGTTTTTGCAATTCGCACAAAGGGTGCTTTCATTTTTGTGTGATCAACTTTAAAACTGTCTAGTAAAGGCATAATTTCCTCCTTGTTATTTGATAATTGTTATTCTAATCAATTTACTAATAAGTACCAGTAGATTTGATATTTACTGATCAAGTAAATTTATTAATTCTTGCTCATCAATAACTTTTATTCCTAGTTCTTGAGCCTTATTAAGTTTAGAGCCTGCTGCTTCTCCTGCAATGACTAGATCAGTGTTTTTCGAAACACTGCCGGTTACTTTGGCGCCTAGTTGCTTTAATTTATCTTTGGCTTCATCTCGTGTTAAAACCGACAATGTACCAGTTAATACTACAGTTTTTCCTGAAAAAGGTGAGTTAATGGCGATCTCTTGTACCTGTAGAATGACATCTTGCCAGTGAATGCCTACTTCATTACTGGTTAGTTGTTCAATTACATTGCGATTATGTGGTTCTTGAAAAAAGTCAATAATGCTTTCTGCAATGACGGCACCAATTTCGTTTACTGATTGTAGTTTTTCTAGTGAGGCATTCTCAATTGCTGATAAACTACCAAGTTGGTTAACAAGATTTTCGGCAGTAACTTCACCAACATTCGGAATTCCAAGCGCAAATATAAAACGGCTTAATGTAGTATTTTTAGATACCTCTAGTGCATTTAATAAGTTATTGGCAGATTTTTCCCCAATTTTATCTAAACTACATAGCGTTGGTAGATTTAGTTTATATAAATCTGCTGGTGTTTTGACATATTCTTTATCAACTAGTTGTTCAATAATTTTTTCTCCCATACCATCAACATTCATTGCTCGCCGTGAAACAAAATGCTTTAAGGCTTCTTTTCGTTGTGCAGGGCAAATCAAACCTCCAGCACAGCGTGATATCGCTGCACCTTCGTCTCGAACTATTTGCGAGCCACAAATAGGGCAGTGTGTCGGGAAGATGATTTCTTTTGTGTCGGCGGGTCTTCTATCTACTATGACGGCTACTATTTTAGGAATAACGTCACCAGCTCGGCGTATTGTTACATAGTCACCCTCACGGATACCTAATCGGATTATTTCATCGCTATTATGTAATGTCGCATTGCTCACAATAACGCCAGCAACTGATACAGGTTCAAGCCTTGCTACAGGAGTAATTGCACCTGTTCGCCCAACTTGAAAGTCTACTTTATTTAATTTTGTAATTTCTTCTTGAGCCGGATATTTAAATGCTGTGGCCCATCTTGGTGCTCGAGCAACAAATCCAAGCTGATTTTGTAGTTCAATACTATTAACTTTAATTACTACACCATCGATATCAAAATCTAATGACATACGCTGTTCACCAATTAGTTTAAAATAATCTAGAGCGGCTTGCACCCCTTGGCGTTTTTGTACTTTATTACTAACTGGTAACCCCCAAGCTTTAAATTGCATTAAACGATCGTAATGAGTGTCAGGTAATGTGGTACCTTCGACAATACCAACACCATAACAAAAAAATGCTAATGGTCTTTTTGCTGTAATTTTAGGATCTAATTGTCTTAATGAACCAGCGGCTGCATTACGTGGATTGGCAAATACTCTTTCGTTATGCTTTTCTGCATCTGCGTTGAGTTTTTCGAAGCCTTTATGTGTCATAAAGACTTCTCCTCGAACTTCTAATCTAGAAGGGATGTTATCGCCTCTTAGAACTAGTGGAATTGTTTTGATAGTCTTTACATTGGCTGTTATGTCTTCTCCTGTTGTACCATCTCCTCGCGTTGCTGCTTGTATAAAACGACCATTTTCATAAAGAAGACTGACAGCAAGTCCGTCAAGTTTGAGCTCACAACAATATTCAACCTGTTCAGCATCGTTTAAATGAAGACGATCTTTAACTCGCTTGTTAAATGCAATAAAACTAGCATCATCAAAGACATTATCTAGTGATAGCATAGGTATTTCATGTTTAATGGATGCAAATTGGGCTAATGGGGAACCACCAACTCGTTGGGTTGGTGAGTCGGGAGTAATAAGATCTGGGTTTTGCTGTTCTAATGTTTGTAGTTGCTTTATTAATTTATCATATTCAACATCGGGAATTTCTGGTGTATCAAGGACATAATAACAGTATTCATGATGTCTAATTAGGTTGCGTAGTGAAGTCAATTGCTTCGCTATGTCTTTATTCAATTCAGGTGAATTTACTGAATTTTTTGTTTCATTATGTAGCGACATGGTTATATGCTCTTATTAAAACGAAGGTTTGGGAAAATATTATAAATAGGTTATATTCATTTTTATCCACCAAACCAAGTTGGTGGAATTTTTTAAAAGATTTGCTGAAAAGACTACGGTTAAATTTCGTTACTGACCTTTTTAATACGTTCTTTATAACTGTCTATTTTTTGAGGGGTTAGCATATGATGTTCATCATCTAATACTACACCGTTGACATCGTCAGCTATGCGTTGTGCTGTTTGCAACATTAATTTGAAGTTTTGCTGATTGTTACCCTCTGTAGGCGCAACCATAAAAATAGACACACCAGGTGTGGTAAATTCATGCATTGTATCGGGATCCAAATATCCAGGTGTCACCATATTGGCTAAACTAAATAATATTGCTCCATTACCCGCAGGATCTACATGGCGGTGAAAAATTCTCATATCACCGAACTGAAAACCAGATTGCATAATGCTAGCGAGTAACACATCACCTTGTAATAATTTTCCGTTAATGCCTGTGATATTTAATACAATAATTTCGGTTGTGGATTGTTCAGTGTCAATATTTAGTTTTTTGGGTTCCTCGTTATGTTTAATTTCATTATTAGTATCTGATGGTTTTTCTTTCGTTGTAAGAATTAAATCAGGTTGTTGTTCATCCTCAAAAAGATCAAGTTCAACATTGACAGCTGGTTCTTTCGTTGTTTCAGTATTAATCTCTTGTTTGTCGTTATTATCAACAAATAAATCTTCTTGTTGAGGTATTATCTCTTGCTCTTTTGTGAGTTCATTAATAATTACATCGTTTTCAACGGTTTCACTGCTTTTTGTTGTTTTAGG
The DNA here is from genome assembly GCF_001690675.1 of Gilliamella sp. Occ4-3. Lineage (NCBI taxonomy): Bacteria > Pseudomonadati > Pseudomonadota > Gammaproteobacteria > Orbales > Orbaceae > Gilliamella > Gilliamella sp. Occ4-3. The sequence goes on along the minus strand of NZ_LZHR01000003.1, from coordinate 111,982 downwards.
TTTGAGTAAGATAACATCATCATCTTCTATGTCATTCATAGAATAGTTTTGATATTGTTGAGTATTTTGTTCAAATTTTCCTTTTTTATTTGAACTAAAAAGCGAAGAACGTTCTTTTTTATTGATCCAAAACCCATGGATGAGCAATGCAATAATGACCAAGGATGCAACAACAACTAGAACAATACGTAAATTATCCATAATAACCATCTCTGTATTAAATTAAATATAGACTCAAATTATTCAATCATCTTTTGAAAAAGTGATTGCGGAGTACAGTAATGTAAATTTTTTATTCTTTATTAGCAATATGAATTAATATTCATTAAAGCAACCATATTTGATATTTGTAGTATAACATTTTATTTAAGATACTTTATAGCACAAAAAATCAATTACTCTATATTACTTTATTTCTAGCAATAATCATAATTAGCAATACTTTTTTTTAGTATCATAATCTAACTAGCTATTTTTTAGAACTCTGTGCTATTAACTTGTAAAGATACTTACAATCTATGCATATTTTTTGTAAAATCGCCGATTACTTTTAACTAAGATCAATTATTAAAAATTAAAATAATTATTAAGTTTACTGAGGTTATTTTTATATGAGATTTAACAAGCTATTATTAGCCTTGCCTGTGGCGTGTGCTAGCCTACTTTTATTAACAAGTTGTGATAATGGCAATTCAAAAAATGGTAATAATAAATTACCGAAGGTAACTGTATTTAAAGTGGAACCATTGAATTACACATTAAAAATTGGTTTACCAGGTAGGGTTGTTGCATCTCAAATTGCTGAAATTAGGCCTCAAGTAGGTGGTATCGTCTTAAAACGCGAGTTTGACGAAAGTTCGAATGTTAAGGCTGGACAATCTCTTTATCAAATAGATCCAGCTATTTATCAAGCTAATTATGATAGTGCGGTAGCAAGTGTTGCTAGCGCTAAAGCGAATGCAAATATTGCTCAACTTACTCTTAAGCGTTACGCTGGATTATTAAATACTAAATCAATCAGCCAACAAAATTACGATAAAGCAGCTGCAGATGCTAAACAGGCTGAAGCTGCAGTATTAGTTGCACAAGCAGCTGAGCATACAGCTAAAGTCAATTTAGAATATACAAAAGTGTATTCACCAATTGATGGGTATATAGGTAAATCAAGTGTGACTGAAGGGGCATTAGTGTCGGCAGGTCAATCGACACCACTTGCACTAGTTCAACAACTAGACCCAATTTATGTCGATATGACAGAAGCGGCTACTCGTTATAATAAATATATTCAGGATGAAAACATAATTTATGAACCAGTAAAAGGTAATAATGTCGAATTATACTTCAATGATGGTTCTAAATACGCTTATCCAGGTAGTGTAAAATTTTCTGATATGACTGTAAATGAAACAACGGGTACAGTAACTTTGCGGTCACAATTTACAAATAGTGAAGGGAAAATTTTACCTGGCATGTTTGTTAAGCCTCAGTTGACATTAGGCTATATCAAAAATGCAGTGCTTGTTCCACAGCAAGGAATTACCAGCAATAAGTTGGGGCAATATACTGCAAAAATTTTGAAACCTGATAATACAGTAGAGTATCGGCAAGATATTCAAGTATACACAGGAGTTGGTGGTTATTGGGTTGTGACAAAGGGAATTAACATTGGTGAAGAGGTTATTATTACTGGATTACTTAATTTAACTTCTGTTGAAAACCCTCAAAAAGATGCTCCACCTATGAAAGTAGAAAAAGTCGGGGATCCTAATACACTTTCACAAGAACAATTAGACAGTATCATAAAAAACAGTATGAAATAAAACAGGAGTAGGTGAATTATGGCTAAGTTTTTTATTGATAGACCTGTTTTTGCATGGGTAATTGCTATCATGATGATGCTAGGAGGTGCTTTATGTATAAAGCTACTAGCTGTTGAGCAGTACCCTGACATTGCCCCTCCTGCTGTAACTGTTAGTGCTGTTTACCCAGGTGCCGATGCACAGACCATCGAAAATACTGTTACTCAGTTGATTGAGCAGAATTTAACTGGATTGGATAATCTAATTTATATGAAATCAACCAGTAGTGCACAAGGTGTTGTTCAAACGACGTTAACCTTTGCTCCTGGAACTAATCCCGATTTTGCTCAAGTACAAGTGTTAAATAAAGTAGAGAGTATTAAATCAAGGCTACCAGAAAGTGTGCAAAAAAATGGTGTTTCTGTTGCAAAAAATAACACCAACTTTTTAAAGGTTGTGGGTTTTTATTCAACAAATCCTAAAAAAACACAAGCTGATATTGCTGATTTTGTTTATTCAACAGTGCAAGATCAGATTAGACGTGTACAGGGTGTAGGTGATACTCAATTGTTTGGTTCTGAATATGCAATGCGTATTTGGCTTGATCCAAATAAATTGACCTATTTTAATTTATCAATTGAAGAAATCATTGCGGCTATTCAAGCACAAAATGCGCAAGTAACAGCAGGGCAATTAGGTGCCTTACCATCAACAGATGGACAAGAACTCAATGCGACAATTACTGCTCAATCACGTTTAAAAACACCCGAACAATTTCAAAATATTTTAGTGCGTGTAAATACAGATGGTTCTAATCTTTTATTAAAAGATATAGCAACGGTTGAAATTGGTGCGTCTGATTATAACTTTATTTCTTATTATGATGGTAAAGCATCTGCAGGTCTTGGTATTTATTTGGCAACAGGAGCTAACCAATTAGAAACTTCTGATCAGGTAGATAAAAAATTAGCTGAATTATCAAAAATCTTTCCTGAAGATATTCACTATGCTTATCCATATGACACAACACCATTTGTAAAATTATCAATTAATAACGTAGTACATACATTGATTGAAGCTATTATTTTAGTTGTTATTGTAATGTATGTCTTTTTACAAAATCTTCGTTCGACACTTATACCTACGATTACCGTACCTGTGGTATTGCTAGGAACTTTTGCTGTTTTGTATATCTGTGGGTTTACGATTAATACATTATCTATGTTTGCAATGGTGCTTGCCATAGGCTTGTTGGTAGATGATGCAATAGTTGTTATTGAGAACGTTGAACGTATTATGCATGATGAAGGTTTATCACCTTATGATGCAACCGTTAAATCGATGGAACAAATTACTTCAGCGTTGGTTGGTATTGCAGTCGTGTTATCTGCAGTATTCGTTCCTATGGCGTTTTATGGAGGTGCAGCGGGTGGAATTTACCGCCAATTTTCAATTACCATTGTAACAGCGATGGCATTATCAGTGTTGATGGCAATTGTATTAACTCCAGCGCTCTGTGTTCAAATTTTAAAAGCACCATCTAAAAGTAAATTAAAAAGAAACTCGTTAGGTGACAAGTTAGAATCTATACCACCATTTAGTTGGTGTTCTGTTGGCACAAAAAAATTCTTTAAATGGTTTAACGAGTTCTATGAAAAAAGTTTACGCCATTATGAAAAAGGTGTAATAAAAGTTGTTCGTTATCCATTAATAGCTTTTGTTTGTTATGCTTTAATTCTAGTTGGATTAATCTTTGGCTTTAATCGATTACCTACTGGTTTTTTACCTAATGAAGATCAGGGTGTGCTTTTAGTTATGGTTGAGCTACCGCCAGGATCAACTTTAGAGCAAACTATGTCAGTTTTAAATAAAACGGCAAAATTTTATACTGAGCAAAAAGCTGATTCAGTTGAGGAAATATTTACTGTAGCTGGATTTAGTATGGTTGGTCGTGGGCAAAATATGGGGCTAGGCTTTGTTCGATTAAAAAATTGGGAACAACGTAAACGCGCAGATCAAAAAGTTAATGCTTTAGTCGCTAGCGGTTGGGGATTTGCTTCTACTATAACCGAGGGAAGGGTAATTGTTACCAACTTACCAGCTGTTCCAGCATTAGGTATGGCTAATGGTTTTTCTTATGTACTGAAAGATACGGCTAGTTATGGGCATGATGCTTTGGTAGGTGCATTTTTCCAAATGTTGGGTCAAGCTTCTCATCATCCTAAACTGCAACAAGTTAGACCGGGAAGTATGCTAGATGTTCCGCAGTACAAAATTAATGTTGATTTTGAAGCAGCACAAGCATTAGGCGTTTCGGTAAATTCAGTAAATACTGTATTGTCCACAGCTTTAGGTTCTGCTTATATTGACGATTTTGTTTATAATAACCGAGTTAAAAAAGTATACCTACAATCAGATGCACCATATCGCATGTTGCCAGATGATTTTAGTTACTGGCATGTTAAAAATAAAAATGGTGAAATGGTTCCATATGATGCGTTTGCTACTACGACAAAAACTTATGGATCTCCTTCACTGGTTCGTTATGATGGTGTGGCAGCAATGGAGATAAGTGGTTCAGCTGCTCCAGGTCTGAGTTCTGGGCAAGCAATGGCTGTAATGGAAGAATTATCGAAAAATTTGCCTAAAGGATTTACTTTTGACTGGACTGATATTTCTTATCAAGAACGTCAAACAGGTTCACAAACAACAACTCTTTACATTATTTCGATTATTGTTGTATTTTTATCATTAGCAGCATTGTATGAAAGTTGGACAGTGCCAATTTCGATCTTATTTGTTATTCCTCTTGGGATTTTAGGTACAGTATTTGCAACTATGTTTAGAGGGCTTGATAACGATATTTACTTTATTGTAGGACTATTAACGACAATGGGGTTATCTGCTAAAAATGCTATATTGATTGTAGAATTTGCCAAAGATGCCTTGGAAAAAGAGGGTAAATCATTGATTGATGCTACACTTGAAGCTTGTCGCCTGCGCCTACGCCCGATTTTAATGACTTCGTTTGCCTTTATTTTAGGGGTATTACCACTAGCATTAAATAGTGGTGCTGGTTCCGCTAGCCAAAATGCGGTAGGTACTGGTGTAATTGGTGGTATGTTGACAGCAACATTTTTAGCAATATTTTATGTTCCCTTGTTCTTTTTATTTGTAACAAAACTATTTACAAAACATAAAAATAAAGCAGTTTTATTAAGTACAAAAAGTACACTTAAATGATTTAAATGTAAAAAGTTATTATACTCATTGAGCTTTATTATTATTGATATGGACAAAATAATTTGCTAACGAGTAGATGAGAAGGTTATTTTTATGGTAGTTTTGAAATAAATAATTAAACACAAAATGCGCTATTGTGAATTAGCGCATTTTTCATGCTTTACATGAAGTCATTGAGAAGGGATATGCTAGATTACAATAAATGGCTATTATATAATGAGGCGAAAAAATAAAAATCTGTGTTACGCTGAACATTATGTAATAATTTGTTTGATGCTAGTTAGATAAAATTAGAGCATGATATACTTCTAGAAACTACAAGCTAGATATTTATATTATTAATGGTGGTTTACTAAAGGTGAATTAACAGCAGTCTAATTTTATTCGTGTTCTTTTGTACGTTGTATAAAATGCCAAACATTTTAATTATAGCAATTTGATTACAAATAAGGTTTTAAATTATGTTAATAATATTTCTCTTAATTCTAATTTTAGGTTGGTTATTCTTTTCATACAATAAACTTAGGGGATTGGCTGAAAATGTAAAACAGAAGCAGTCGAATATTTATGTGACAATAAAGAAAAGACATGATATAGCTCAGAGACTATCTGACATAGCGTCTAGTTATGGTGATCATGAGAAGCTAACTCACTTTAATATTACAGAGAGCGATAGTGTTGCTAGTGCAAATGTTGCTACTTCTGAAACATCTCGAGTTATAGGTAATGTTCAAATGTTGGCTAATCGTTTTCCTGATTTAAAAGCAAACTCAACCTATCAGCAATTAATGGTACAACTTGATGAAATTGAAAATACTATCTTAAAAAGAAGAGAAGCTTATAACGCAGCAGTTCAAGTCTATAATTCGACGCGTGGTAGTATTCCTCATTTATTTTATGCAAGTAAACTTGGATTTGTTGAAGCAACATATTTTGAAGTTGATGAAAACGGAATGGAGCAACTTTCTTCATTCAAAACTGATGATGGAAAAATCCTAAGAGATACAATGGGGAGAATGGCATCTGTTGCAACTGAAAATGTTAAAAAAATTAAAGGAAAAACAGATAATAACACCGAAGAAGCTAACCAATAAGATATTAATCCATTAATGTTTTATTTATTATTTAGCTTCTTTTTTGTTGGTGAAAATAACAAAAGGGTATGTAAAAACTTTTAAATCAAATATGTTATTGGTTCTGTTTTTTACTTTTTGTGAGAATATTATAAAGGAATTTTATAACTCTTTTTATATTAACTGAAATCTTAATATTCCTCCAATAATTAGATCACATTATAATTCTTATAATTTTACTTACGAGAGTTTATTAAGTATTGACTTGTATGGGCGTGGGTAATTGCTATAGCTAAAGCATCAGCGGCATCAGCCTGAGGGCTAGCTGGTAACTTTAATAATAATTTGACCATATGTTGTACTTGCTTTTTATCGGCTGCGCCTGTTCCTACTACACTCTGCTTAACTAAACGAGCTGCGTATTCAAAAACAGGTAAATTATTATTTACAGCAGCAACAATTGCAGCTCCCCTTGCTTGACCTAACTTTAATGCGGAATCGGCATTATGAGCCATAAAAACTTGTTCAATAGCAAACATATCAGGTTGGAATTGTAAAATAATTTCACTAACACCAGCGTATACTCGTTTTAAACGAGTAGGTAAATCATCAACAGCAGTACGGATACATCCACTACCAAGGTAGGTAAGTTGTCGTCCCGTTTGATGGATTACACCGTAACCCGTCAAACGAGATCCAGGATCGATGCCAAGAATAATGGCCATTAGAGCGTTGCAGCAACCTCGTCAGAAACCTCACCATTATGATAAACTTCTTGAACATCATCACAATCTTCAAGCATATCAATTAAACGTAATAATTTTGGTGCAGATTCAATATCAAGATCGACTTTTGTTGCTGGAATCATTGATACTTCAGCGGTTTCGGCAACTAGCCCAGCAGCATCAAGCGCATCTTTTACTTCACCAAATGATTCTGGTGTAGTAAATACGTCAATTGCGCCGTCATCATAAGTCACAACGTCGTCTGCCCCTGCTTCAAGCGCTGCATCCATAACTTGGTCTTCATCAGTACCAGCTGGGTATGAAATAACGCCTTTTTTAGTGAACAAATATGAAACTGAACCATCAGTACCTAAGTTACCACCTGTTTTTGTAAATGCATGGCGTACTTCGGACACAGTTCGATTACGATTATCACTCAAGCATTCAACCATTACAGCTGTGCCAGCAGGTCCATAACCTTCATAGATAATTGTTTCCATGTTGCTATCATCTTCCCCACCAACACCCCGCGCAACAGCTCGGTTCATGGTATCACGGGTCATATTATTAGATAACGCTTTATCCATTGCAGCTCGTAATCGAGGATTTGACGCTGGATCGCCACCACCTAATTTTGCCGCAGTTACTAACTCACGAATAATTTTGGTAAAGATTTTACCCCGTTTTGCATCTTGTGCAGCTTTACGGTGTTTCGTATTGGCCCATTTACTATGACCTGCCATAAAATTCTCCAGATAATAATTAAAAAATCGCTACATTTTAGCAAACATTTACTTAAAATTCATTACTAATATACCGATAAGTTTTTATGTTCTGTAAATTATTCTTTATTAGGAATGATTTAATTTTTATTTATATGTAGAAATCATGTTGTTCACAGTTGTTAGAGAAGCTACTATAATAAATATACATAAAAAAGCACTAACCTCGTATCACAAATATCCGATATGACTCCTATATCATCAAGAAAAAATAATTGTTACCTATTTAGCAAACATTTAAAAACGGATAAGGCGTATTTCTACATATTAGGTATACTGAACACTTGCATTTTAAGCACTTTGCCACGTCTAGCAATGAATTAAAATATCAAATACAGCTAAAAGAAATTGCTCTTTCAATAAAAGAAAATAGAAAGACGCTATTAAAGATGATGTTATAATATAATTTTGTCAAAATGCTAATAATAACAATTTGTTATGCTCGTGAGATTGTTAACAGATAATCACTGAAAAATGAAACATTATTGAATGTAGTAACACGTTACAATAAGTTGGCAAGAAATTATATCAGTATGATTGCATTAGTACATTGCATGATGTGACTAAGAATGTAAAGGATGCTTATGATTAATACAAAAGATCAACAGCTCCTAACCAATGTGGTAATATAAACATTAAATACGATAGATCCCAAACTATAAAAATAACCTAAGAAATTGATTGATTTTCGGGCATCTATTTTCACAAAAAATTAAAGGTAGTTATCAATGAAACAAAAAATTCCTAATACATTTGGTTTAACTGTTTTTGCGCAAAAAGTTGTTACTGTAACCAGTCCCGAACAATTACAACAAGTTTGGCAAGATAACTCCCAAAATTTACCAATTATGATTATTGGCGAAGGCAGTAACACACTTTTTACCTGTGATTTTGATGGTATTGTTATTGTTAATCGTATCAAAGGTATTACCATTAGCGAAACAGAACAAGCATGGCATTTAAAAGTTGGTGCTGGTGAAACTTGGCATGATCTAGTATCAACAACCATCAAGCAGAACATACCAGGGCTTGAAAACCTAGCATTAATTCCTGGATGTGTAGGTTCGGCACCGATTCAAAACATTGGTGCTTATGGTGTTGAGTTTCAAAAAGTTGCCGATTATGTGGAGCTACTTGAACTAGCTACAGGCAAAATCATCACTGTAACTGATGGTCAATATGGATATCGTGAAAGCATCTTCAAAAAAGCGTATTTGCAAGGTTATGCTGTTATCAATGTTGGTATAAAATTACCAAAACAGTGGCAGCCAGTTTTAACTTATGGGGAATTGCGAAACTTTGATCCCAAAATTGTTACTGCAAAAATGATATTTGAAAAAGTGTGTGAAATTCGTCGTAGTAAATTGCCAGATCCAAAGGTTTTAGGCAATGGTGGAAGTTTTTTTAAAAACCCTGTCATCGATAAAATTGTGGCGGACAAACTACTTGAAATTTATCCAAACATGCCAATATATCCACAAGTTAATCATCAAACAAAATTAGCCGCAGGTTGGCTTATTGATCAGTGTGGTCTTAAAGGCTACCAAATAGGTGGAGCGGCTGTGCATCAACAACAAGCATTGGTTTTAGTTAATAAAGACCAAGCAACAGCACAGGATGTGGTTGAATTAGCTCGATATATAAAAAAATGTGTATTACAAAAATTCTCGGTGAATTTATCACCCGAAATCCGATTTATCGGCAACTCAGGCGAAATAGATGCAGACAATTATTTATAATTAGCACCAAATTATAATTGCCCGCAAATTTTAACCCATAATTATACGCGATAACATTATGAAACATTCGTATTCATTCCCTATTTTACTAACGAGTTTGCTCTTTGTAACAATCTCGTTGTCAGCATTAAACACACAGGTACCATTGTGGTTAGTGCGTTATGAGTTTTCGCTTGGGCAAATTGGTCTTGTCGGATCAAGTTATTTTACTGGTAACTTGCTAGGTACCATTTTCGCCAATTGGTTTATTAATAAATTCAATGCTCGGCACACATACACCTATAGTTGCATTATTTTTGCCATCGCAACCATTGGATTAAGTTTTTCAATGAATTTTTATAGCTGGATAATGTGGCGATTTTTTATAGGTATTGCTTGTGCGGTCACTTGGGTGGTTATAGAAAGTTGTATATTACTCACTGGTCCTGTACGCACGCGAGGAAAAATGCTGGCAGTTTATTTAACCACTTATTACCTAGGTACGGTTTTAGGGCAAGCTTTGTTGCAGTATTTTCCGCAAAACGTATTATATTTTGGATTAGTTATTATGTTACTAATGGGATTAGCAATTTTATTTATTTTGCTGACCCATTATAAATTACCGAAAAGGAAAAAAAGCAGTTTTAACATCATGCCAATGATATTAAATAAACCTTCTCGACTTGGGTTAACTGGTTGTGTTATTGCAGGTATGTTAATTGGTTCGTTATATTCACTTTTACCAGCCTATTACTCACATTTAGGATATAGTGATATTCAGGTGGCTAATTGGATGATTTTACTGATTTTATCAGGAGTGATTGCACAAATGCCTGCTAACTGGTGTGCAGACAAATTTGGACGGCAACTTGTATTGCTAATTGAATCATTGTTCATGTTGGCCGCATGTATCATGCTTATATTTGATTGGCTTGATACGTTGGCGATTATTTTATTAGGTGCCACTATTTACACCATTTATCCCATATCCATGGCTTGGGCTTGCTCGTGTGTTAGAAAGCAAGATATTGTGGCAATGAATCAAGCAATGCTATTGACCAACACATTAGGGAGTTTAGTTGCACCTGCGGTGATAGCATTTATTATGGATAAAACAAGTAATACCTATTTATTTGTTAGTTTTGCAATAATTTCGTTATACTTCATTATATTATTAGCCAAGAAAAGAGGAATGGATGCGCAACTACAAAAATCCGCTTAAATTAATTGAAATACTAGCCGATGGCCAATTCCATTCAGGGGAAGAATTGGCAACAATTTTTGGTATAACCCGTGCTGGCATTAATAAATACATCAAACAACTGCGTGAATGGGGGATTGAGCTAACCTCAGTACAGGGTAAAGGCTATTGCTTGGCAGCGCCTCTTAATTTGCTTAATAAAACCAAAATTAACCAGCATTATCAATCGAATAGTCGATGTGAAATATTACCGATTATTGATTCAACTAACCAATATCTAGTGGATCGAATTGGTCAATTAACATCGGGCGATTGCTGTGTGGCCGAATTTCAATCCAAAGCACGGGGAAGGCGAGGGCGAAAATGGTTTTCACCTTTTGGCACTAATCTATACTTTTCAATGTATTGGCGACTAGAACAAGGCATAGCGGCGGCAATGGGATTGAGTTTAGTTGTTGGTATTGTTATTGCTGATACCTTACGTGCATTATCTGGCCAAGACATCAAAGTTAAATGGCCAAACGATCTATATCTTAACGATCAAAAACTAGCTGGTATTTTAGTTGAGCTTGCAGGTAAAACTGGCGACTGTGCTCATGTTGTGATTGGTGTTGGCGTCAATTTAACCATGACAAACCCGGATACCAACATAGTTAACCAAAAATGGGCTAATTTAGGCAATGTTGATCGTAATTTATTAGTTGCGCAGGTTGCCAAAACTTTAAAAAGTCAATTAATAGAATTTGAAAAACATGGTTTAGTGCCATTTATTAATGATTGGAATAGACTAGATAACTTTGTTAACCGTCCTGTAAAACTATTAATTGGCGATAACATTATTCGAGGAATAGCAAAAGGTATAAATGACCAAGGAGCCTTATTGTTAGAACAAAATGGTAAAATTGAAGCTCATATTGGTGGCGAAATTTCATTAAGAAGTGATGAATAATAACCTAACAATCATTTAAAGAACCTATTCCACTTGCTACAAGTGAAATAGGTTAATTAAACCAATTTTAACTTTTATTCTTAAATTTCAAAACTCGAAGCGCATTAGCTGTCACAATCGCAGTCGTACCTGAATCAGCTAGCACAGCCAGCCACAGTCCAGTAAAGCCAAATAAGCTGGTAATTAAAAATACTAACTTAATTCCCAACGCAATTGTAACATTTTGTTTAATATTACGAGAGGCAAAACGAGTTAAACCAATTAGCTTAGGCAAACTTAACAAGCTATTTTTAGTTAATGCGGCATCAGCGGCTTCTAGCGCAACATCAGTACCACTACCCATAGCAATACTTACGGTTGCCGCTTTCATGGCTGGAGAATCGTTAATTCCATCGCCCACCATAGCAATCGACGTTGAGATACGCATCTTTTCAATTTCTGCTAATTTATCGGCAGGCAACAACTCCGCACGGTAATCCATACCCAATTGCGAGGCAATAGCTTTGGTCGCTCGCGCGTTATCGCCTGTCAGCATCAAAGTCTTAACACCAAGCTTATTAAGCTCATTCATTGTAGTAATTGCATCAGCCCGCAACACATCTTGCAATGCAATAATGCCCATCAATTGTTGATTTGTTACTGCAACTACGACAGTTTTACCAGCGTTTTCAAGTTCCTCAATAATTTTGGTATGTTCATCTTTCAATGGTGATGAAACTGTCACAACTTTACTTGGTGACACAATATAAAAAGTCTGATTATCTACCTCGCCTTGAACGCCAACCCCCGCAATCGCTTTACGATTATCGGCCTCATTGATATTTAATTGATTCTGCAATGCATAATCAACAATAGCCTTAGCAATGGGATGATGCAAACCACTTTCAATATCGGCAACTAATGTCAATAATTGCTCTTTTGAAATATCTTGACTAATCACATCGGTGACTTGCGGTTTACCTTCGGTTAACGTACCAGTCTTATCAAATGCAACCACTTTAACTGAACCAATATGCTCTAGCGCCGCACCGCCTTTAATTAGCACGCCTTGTTTTGCCGCATTAGACAATGCTGACGTTATTACCGCAGGCGTTGAAATAACCAAAGCACAAGGGCAACCAATTAACAAAAGAGTTAAACCTCGATAAAACCAAGTATACCAATCAGCATTGAACAACAAAGGTGGCGTAATAATCACTAACAGAGCAAATAAAGCAATTGCTGGCGTATAATAACGACTAAATTTATCAATAAATCGTTCAATAGGAGCTTTACGCTCCTCGGCATCTTCAATCAACTGTAAAATACGATCTACCGCATTTTGCCCAACTTCTGATACCACTTTTAATTGGATTGTATTATCAACCACGAGTGAACCAGCCAAAATCTTATCACCTGAAAGATAATTAACAGGGATCGACTCGCCGGTTAGTGCACTTTCATCAATATTGGCTTGCTCACTTATCAAAATCACATCAGCAGGCAAACGACCACCTGACGAAATTTCAATAATATCATCAGGTTTCAGACTATGACTAGCAACAGTTTTTCGCTCCCCATTAATGATTATCACTGTTTCTTCGGGCATCAGCTCAGCGAGCGACGAAATACCTTTTTTAGCTTTACTTGTAGCAACACTTTCTAGCATTTCGCCTATCATAAACAAAAATAAGACCATGGTTGCTTCTTCGGACGCACCAATAAACAAAGCCCCAATAGCTGACACGCTCATTAACGACTCAATTGCAAATGGTGTACCACTACGCATTAAAATTAAAGCTTCTTTTAAAATAGGTATTAATCCAACAATTGCAGTTATCATAAAGGCATATTCGCCAACGGTTTGATTCCATAACAAAAAAATATAACTCACCACAATTAAAGTGCCTAATATCACTAAAGGAATTAGTTCTTTTTTATCAAAACTGTGGGAATGATCATGATGATGAGAATGTTCTGGAGATGATTCAAAAATAGGTTTATAGCCTAAATCGATGACTTTATTTTCTATTAATTTAATGGTTTTTTCATTATTTTTGGGAACAAATACCACCAACTTTTCGGTAGAAAAAATAATCTTAATTTGGCTAATATTGGGTAACACTTTTAGGCTGTTTTCAATTTGTTGAGCACAGTGCGCACAATCCATGCCTTTTATTTTCCAAGTTAATTTAATTTGCTCGTTTAGCCTATCGGGATCATCAGGGGGATCGTCAAATTCATTTTTAGAAGTAGTGGTATGAGTATCGCCACCACAGCTATGTGTTGATTCTTGATGACAAGTTATATCGTGAGATAAATGAACATGATTATGTGCCATATTTAAACAATTACCATGACAACACTCATGGTGATGATGTTCATGATGTATGTATTTGTTATTATATAACATAACATTACCCCTATTTATGGATGATTTTGATTGTACGCCAAAAAATAAAAAAGAAAATCATTTTTACTTTTAGTAGCAAAAAAAGTAAAAATCACTTCAAAACTGACCTATAATACTTTTCAAAAATAACGAACTAATTAACTCGCTTAATTATTAGCATGTGCAAGGCACAAAAATTACAGCAAAAACATTGTAATAAAAACAGAAATCAGCCAATAATTACTTGATTTAATCAAAGTAAAAAACTTCAGTAAAATCAATGGTCTACCTGAACTATTTTAGAGAAAAACACAACGCTGCAAGGTTAATCTACCTATCTTTTAACTGTGTCGGAGTGCTTTGCTAACAGAGTGAGGGCAGCACGCCAGATTGGACTTCTTGGCGAGTTTGTGCTTTGTTAGGGATGCCAATTTGTCAGTAACAATTTGGCACTTTTTAGCAAAGCAAAGAGGTTTAAAAAAGGCGAATATCATAATGATTTGAGTAAATCATGCCGGTGGTTAAGAGCGATTGTAGGCGTTGGGTATCGTAGTTCATATTTTATAACCCATGTGAGTTGCAAGATGTTATGCTCAAAATTCTTAAATTAAACGTTATCACCAATATCAGTTATTTCGACAAAATTCAAAAGTTATAAAGTTAACACCTTAACACCATATTTTAATTAGAAAATTCACTTATCTATAAAGTCGAATTGTTTTATCTTTACATTTCTTTACAAAAAATCCGCTAAAAAACTAGCCAACAAATTTTTAAATGGTTATACTTTCATCGCTATAGGAAAACAGGCTTATTAAATAAGCAAATAATTATAAAAATTTAAATAAAACAAATAATTACTTGACAGGTGAACCATAATGCATTATCATTTTAGGCACAAGGCACAAGGCACAAGCACTGGCAAACCTATGTCTTAAGTTTATCAAATAATCTTATTCGACGAGTTTTTACACGAAACTTATTTATATCTTCCAAATTATCTCTCAACGAATTATCGAAATTACCGCTCAAATCACCTAAAACAGCTTTGCTAGTATTAGCACTGTTATTATTGTCATTGCCATGGAATAATGTACAGGCGAATGACAAAAAGTATCGAGCGGGTAATCGTAGTGATGCAATAATATTACTATCCGAACCATTACCAGCGGAGCCAGTTATGCCAGTTATCAAGTATGCAAGACCGAATCTACAAATGGGTGACGGCAAACACGCAGGCCCTGCTAACATATGGAATCCTAAGAAGGGCTTCTTAGTTCAATCAACCAATCCAGGATCATATAACCTCAATTTTCCAACTACAGGTGCGGATAATTTATATTTTGATTTACTCATTACAGGAATAGATGTAAGAGAATTGACATGGGCACCTGTCAGTCATGAGGGAATTACTGCAAGCGTGATAAATGTTGTACCGAATGATCACTGGATTCCTTATGAAGATAGGGGACAAGTTGTAGCACGTGTTAAGCTAACAGGTCCAGAGGCAAGAAATCAAAGGTTTAACCCTAGCCGAATTACTGTACCAAGGTTACCGCAGACGTTTGAGTTAGTGGGTAGAGATAAAGATGGTTATGAGTTAGTAAAATATGGATTTGTGTTGAGGAAGTGGTTCGTCAATCGGGTTGTAACTAAATATTATAATGATCAGTCCGCATGGTGTAGAGGTTTGGGTTATCGCATGCCGGGGGTAAGTGATTTAACCAATACGAATTGTGGTGTAAGAGGAGATCATTTTTTCCCATGTATAAAAATAAAAGTGGGTAGAGATTATATCATAATGAACGATGGCGCCAAGCCATCGTCAGGACATGGGGAATACCAACGTCAAATAGGCGCTGGATTTTTCACGGAGTGGGGCAGCATGAGATCCTACGCTGATGCGGGTTTCATCGGTAACAGCTACTGGTTAGGTGGCAGCCGATCAGGTGATACTATGATGTACGCTGTTGATTCTGGCAAAGGCTACGTCTATAAGCGCGGTGATAATCTCAGCGGTAGCGGTAACTATGGTCTTTGCTTAAGTGGTAGTGGTTAATTAATCTTTAGGGCGCGGAAGGTGGTTATGGTGCTTGAGAGGACAATATAGACAAGAATAAAGCCCCGCACAAGTTGGGGGGCATTTTCCCTTAGGGTTGCGCAGTTGTGGCAAAGCCACAAAACTGCGCCGCCCCTACCGCCACCGACGCTGAAACCACCGCACCAATCTATTTTATTCACCAAAACAAAAAGAAATTATTTTTCACTAAAAATCAGTCAGAAAAGATGATGATTTTATTAAATTTTTCTTAACTGTTTTTCCTGGATTCAAACATGAAGTGCAATTTTAAACACGGTGGAGTGAAGAAAGTAGAAAGGTGATTTATACTAGCACCTTCGCACCACCACAGTTTGGAGATTGCTAAGTATTATAATCACCTTTCTAGGAAGGAAAGATACCAGATTTTCGTATTATTACAAGCCGGAAAGAATAAAAAAGAGATAGCCCAGCTACTCAATAGACATCCTTCGACAATAAGTCGAGAGATAAAAAGAAACTCAAAACCTAATCAAACCTATCAGGCACATGATGCGGTAACCCTAGCTAGGAAAAGGCGAAAAAACAACGGTAATGGTAAGCCAATAGAGTCTTCGGTATGGCGTCAAGTTGAAAAATACCTCATGCTTTATTACAGCCCAGAGCAGATTGCAGCACGTTTAAAGAAAGTCAGCGTCCAATCAATCTATAACTATCTTTATCAAAATAAAGCGCGCTATGAACAATTCAAATCTTATCTAAGGCGAAAAGGCAAAGCCTATAGGCATTGTAAGGCACCGAGTATTAAAGAAGGAGACCGCCGATATAAACGGTCAATTAAACAACGTCCAAGTTATGTAGAAAGCCGGAAAACGCGAGGACATTGGGAGGGCGATACCATTATTAGCCGTAAAGACAAGCAAGCATTGGTGACATTAGTTGAACGCAAAACAGGGCTAGTATTAATTGGGCGCCTCAATCAACGTACCGCCTCCGAAACGAGAGATATGATAATAAAATTGCTAACGCCGTTTAAAAAAATGGTTAAAAGCATCACCTTTGATAATGGAACCGAATTTAATTATCATCATGCTATTGAGCAATTATTTAAACACCACCGTGTACTTTGCGGAGCCTTATAAAAGCTGGCAAAGAGGCACAAATGAAAACACCAATGGCTTAATACGTCAGTTTATACCAAAGTCAGCGGCCATTTCATTAGTTGACGACAAACAGATAAAGAAAATACAATATCTATTGAACACACGCCCAAGAAAACGGCATAAGTTTAAAAGCCCTGCCGATTTTTATTCTAAGGAGCTAAGAAGAATTGCACTTCATGGTGTAATCTAGGAACTTCAATAAGATCAATACGCTACCTGAAGTATTTTAAGGTAAAAATCCTACATATTGTAAAATTTATATGCCTGCCTTTTTACGACGTTAGAATATATCTAAAACTGAATTCTAAGTTATTGGTTTGTTATTTAGTTTTAGGACGGTTTTTGATTATAGTACGGCTTACTATGTTAGGTTATTTTTTACAATATCATGATTTTCTTTATAATAATTAATATAAATTACATTCAGTTTAACCTATTTAATCATTTCGTGTTTAATTATTAGGAATCTTCTTGAATAAATCTTTAAAATTTGATAGTTTACAGGAAAGATTTTTAACATTAAAAACACTAAAAAGAAGGTAATTGTTATGACAATCAAAGTAGGTATTAATGGCTTTGGCCGTATTGGCCGTATTGTTTTCCGTGCTGCTCAAAAACGTTCAGACATTGAAATCGTTGCTATCAACGATTTATTAGATGTTGAATATATGGCTTATATGCTTAAATATGATTCAACACATGGTCGTTTTGACGGTACAGTTGAAGTTAAAGATGGTAAATTAGTCGTTAACGGTAAAGCAATTCGTGTTACTGCTGAACGTGATCCTGCAAACTTAAAATGGAACGAAGTTGGTGTTGATGTTGTTGCTGAAGCAACTGGTTTATTCTTGACTGATGAAACTGCTCGTAAACACATCCAAGCTGGTGCTAAGAAAGTTGTTTTAACTGGTCCTTCTAAAGACAACACTCCAATGTTTGTTATTGGTGTTAATGATAAAGATTATGCTGGTCAAGATATTGTTTCTAACGCTTCTTGTACAACTAACTGTCTAGCGCCTTTAGCTAAAGTTATCAACGATAACTTTGGTATTGTTGAAGCATTAATGACAACTGTTCATGCAACAACTGCAACTCAAAAAACTGTAGATGGTCCATCTCATAAAGATTGGCGTGGTGGTCGTGGTGCTGCTCAAAACATCATCCCTTCATCAACAGGTGCTGCTAAGGCGGTAGGTAAAGTTATCCCTGAATTAAACGGTAAATTAACTGGTATGGCTTTCCGAGTTCCTACTCCAGACGTTTCTGTTGTTGACTTAACTGCTCGTTTAGAAAAGCCAGCTAAATATGAAGATATCTGTAAAGCAATCAAAGCCGCTGCTGAAGGTCCAATGAAAGGCGTTCTTGGCTATACCGAAGATGATGTTGTTTCTACTGATTTCTTAGGTGAAGTTTGTACTTCAGTATTTGATGCTAAAGCTGGTATCCAATTAAGTGATAACTTTGTTAAACTTGTTTCTTGGTATGACAACGAAGTAGGTTATTCAAACAAAGTATTAGATTTAATCGCAGTTATTTCTAAAAAATAATTGATATTTAACTTTGTTTATAAGGCGGCCTTAGGGTCGCTTTTTTTATGCTCTTATTTTAGAGAGATTTTTAGCTTTTTTTAGAGACAAAAAAAACGCTCACTTTGTGAGTGAGCGTTTTTCTAATATGAAATGCTAAAGTTTCAATTAGATTACAACGACTTCAGCAGCTGCAGGTCCACGAGGGCTATCTTGGATAGCAAATTCAACTTGTTGTCCTTCAGCTAATGTTTTAAAACCATCACCTGAAATAGCTGAAAAGTGAACAAATACATCTTTACTTCCATCCGCAGGGGTAATAAAACCAAAACCTTTACTTTCATTAAACCATTTTACTTGGCCTGTTTTTTTATTCATTTACTAGACATCCTAACAATAATTAATAATTAGCCATTACGGCCGCATGGGTTTTAACATCGTGTTAATAATGTAACTAAAAGCCAAGATAATGTGCTTAACAATACATTATTGTGGTTCGTTGTTATTCACTATTTTGTACTTTGTTGTTTACCCAGTGATATTACCGCATAAATTATAATCAAAAGCAAGATGTGAATAATAATTTTTTTTTATAAAAAAAAAAGTTTTATTGAATTTTCAGGAAATTATTTTTTAATTGATAAAAGTCAAATTTTAATCGCTGAAATTTTAATTGATTTTTAAAGTCACTAAAAAATTATGAAAAATAAAAAAGCCATAAAATAATATTTATGGCTTTGATAAAAATATTTTTTATTGAACTTTATTTATTTTTTGCTCGTTCAAATGACTCAATAATTTCTTTACGGGCTGCATTAGCGTTATCCCATCCGTCAACTTTCACCCATTTACCTTTCTCTAATGCTTTGTATTGTTCAAAAAAGTGTTTGATTTGTGATTTGAGCAATTCAGGCAAATCATCAACATCTTTAATGTGATCATATTCTTTTGATAGTTTGCTGTGGGGTACTGCAACTAATTTTGCATCTTGACCTGCTTCGTCTGTCATTTTTAATACACCAACTGGGCGGCAACGAATAACTGAGCCTGGTTGTAATGGATATGGCGTTGGGACTAATACATCAACTGGATCGCCATCTAATGATAATGTGTGATTAATATAACCATAGTTGCATGGATAAAACATTGCTGTAGCCATAAAACGGTCAACAAATACAGCGCCAGTGTCTTTATCAACTTCATATTTAATTGGATCTGCATTGGCTGGAATTTCAATCACAACGTAAATATCATCTGGTAATTCTTTACCTGCTGGTACATTTAAAAGTCCCATTTTTGTATCCTCTATCTAAGTTTATATAGTGTTTGTGAATAATAAGCGGCACATTATAAAGATTATTCAGTGTCGCTCAATTCTTTTAAATATTGAAAAATTTGTCTTGCCGTTTTGGTTGGCTTGTTTGTTTCTTGCTCTTTTTTTGCTAAACGGGCTAAGGTTCGTAATTGCTGACGATCAGCAGTTGGGTACAAACCGATAATATTTTCGGCATCGCCAGTTGCAATCAATTCATCACGAAGTTTTTCAAGTTTGTGAAACAGGGCGATTTGCTGATTATGGCGATTTTTAAGTTTATCAAGTGCTTGACTAATTGGGTCAATATCTCGGTTACGCAGCAGTTTACCAATGTATTGAATTTGGCGGCGATACCCTTCTTTTTTTATTTTCTGCGCAAGTTCAATTGCATAAGAGAGATCTTCATCGAGAGGAATTTTTTCAAGTTCGTTTTTGCTTAGCTTGACAAGTTCAATCCCTAATTTTTTTAAAACTTCAGCATCACGTTTAATTTCACTTTTACTAACGTAGATGATTTCGTCATCTTCAGTGTCAATAGCGAAGTTGGGTTCTAGATTTGTCTCTTGATTATGATTCATGTTATTTCTTTTGTTAACTATTGTGTAATTCTAGCTTATTATAACGTATCGCTAGCAGAATTGTAGAAAATAATAAAATGAGTATTGAACAGATTAAAAAAGAAGCTTTAAATCAAAAAGAAACTTTATCGGCAATTGTTGCTAATGCTATTGAGCAAGCAAAGTCACGTGTTGATGAAGTTGAGGTATCGATTAATAAGTCAACAGGTATTAATGTTAGCACTCGCATGGGTGAAACCGAGAATGTTGAATTTAATAGTGATGGTGCGTTATCTATTACTGTTTATCAAAATAAACGTAAAGGGAGTGCTTCTACCAATGATTTGTCTTCTCAGGCTATTTTGCAAACGGTGAATATGGCGATTGATATTATGCAATATACTTCGCCAGATCCTTGTTCAGGTTTGGGTGATGTGAGTCAAATGGCATTTAATCCACCCGATTTAGATTTATTTCATCCTAGTGATTTGAACGTTGATAATGCCATTGAGCAGGCTAAACAAGCCGAATTAACTGCGTTAAATCATTCCAAATTGATTAATTCTGATGGCGGTTATTTTAGTAGTCGCTATGGCGTTTATGTTTATGGTAATAGTTTGGGGATGTTGCAAGGTTATTGCGCAAGTTCACATTCACTTTCATGCTCAGTTATTGCTCAACAAGCAGGGCAGATGGAAAGTAATTATGCTTATACTTCATCACGTGATTATAGTCAGCTCAAGTCTGCTGATTGGGTTGGTGTGCAGGCAGCTGATAGAGCGATTTCACATTTAGGCGCTAAACAGATCGCAACAATGCAAACTCCAGTGTTATTTAGTGCTGAAGTTGCCGTTGGACTCATTAGGCATTTAGTGGGGGCCATAAGTGGCGGTGCCATTTATCGTAAATCTTCTTTTCTTTTAGATAGTGTAGGGAAGGAGATTTTTCCTAATTGGGTAACTATTTATGAGGATCCTTTTATTTTAAAAGGCGTTGGATCATCGCCTTTTGATAGTGAAGGGACAAAAACAGTTAAGCGCAATATTGTTGAGCAAGGTGTGTTGCAAACTTATTTGTTAGGCAATTATTCAGCTCGTAAATTAGGCTTAAAATCGACTGGGCATGCAGGTGGGATTCATAATTGGTTTGTATCGCCAAGCCATGCAAATGCTAGTTTTGATGAGATGCTAAAAAAATTGGATAAAGGTGTTTTGGTGACTTCGTTAATGGGGCAAGGTGTTAATAGTGTGACTGGTGATTATTCGCGTGGAGCTACAGGATTTTGGGTTGAGAATGGAAAAATTCAATATCCAGTTAGTGAAATCACCATTGCTGGTAATCTTAAAGATATGTATAAAAATATTGTGGAAATTGGAAACGATATCGAAACCAGAACAAGTATTCAATGTGGCTCAATTTTGATTGATAATATGAGTATAGCGGGGAAATAAGGATTAGCATGGCTGATTTGTTAAAAAGTACTTTTTTTCAAAAACTAATTGCATGGATGCCCGGATTAGGCAGTTTATTACAGTATAAACGAGAATATCTTAATTTTGATATTAAGGCTGGTTTATCAGTTGCTGCTGTTTCGTTACCTGTTTCAATTGCTTATGCTGAATTGACTGGTGTTGGCGCTATAGCTGGACTGTATTCGACCATTTTGCCTTTAATTGTATATGCGTTTTTTGGTTCTTCTAAACAATTGATTGTAGGACCTGATACAGCAACTTGTGCTGTAGTTGCCGCTGTTGTGTTACCTTTAGCGGCTAATGATCCAATATTGCGCTGGCAATTAGTTATTATATTAACAATAATGATAGGCATTTGGTGTATCATTGCTGGAAAGTTACATCTTGGTGCTTTAGCCGACTTACTTAGTCAGCCTATTTTAATTGGTTTGCTTAATGGCATATCAATTACCATTATGGTCGATCAGTTAGCCAAGACCTTAGGCTTTAGCTACGATTATTCTTATTTGATTGAGCGAATAGTCTATTTCCCTTTTAAATTGTCAGAAATTCATATAGGCACTGCACTCGTTTCGTTTTTTACTTTGTCTATTTTAATTGCCTTAAAGCGATTAAAACCTCTATATCCTGCACCTTTATTAGCTGTTATTGTGATGACGTTTTTTTCGTGGGTGTTTAATTTTGAATATTTTAATATTCGTATTATTGGTAATGTTAGCAGTGATTTTATTCCTACCGAGTCATGGCTTGATTTTGATAAAGGATTAATGCGTGATTTAGTTGTTCCTTCACTTAATATTGCTATCATCTGTTTTGTTAGTATGATGATAACTGTACGCAGTTTTGCATCAAAAAATAACTATGAAACCAATGCCGATGTTGAATTTAAAGCGTTAGGTATAGCTAATATTGTAGCAGGGTTATCACAAGGGTTTGTTGTTAGTGGTACATCATCAAGAACAGCTGTAAATGATGCAAATGGAGGTAAAACGCAACTAGTTTCGATTATTGCAGCAATATTAATTGGTATTGTGGTATTGTTTTTCCTTTCGCCTTTACAATATATTCCAACTTGTGTGTTAGGGGTTATTTTAATATATTCTTCAATTTCACTCATTAATTTTCAAACCATCGTTCGCTTTTTTAAATTTGATCGAGATGCTTTTTATTTGAGTTTGATAACACTCATTTCAGTACTTGTTATAGGGATTATTCCTGGTATGGCGTTAGCGGTACTACTGGGGTTATTTTTATTTTTGCGTCGGGTATTTAGACCAAAAGATCAATTACTAGGTGTTGATGAAAGTGGTCGGATTCATTCCATAAGCCAAAATGTGCAACCGATTAGTAATACAATGATTTATCGATTTAATTCTCCGCTAACTTATTTCAATATCGCTTATTTTAAGCGAAGAATTATCAGTTATATTGATGAGTCTAGTGATCCAATAAGCTATGTTATTGTCGATGCAATCCCTTGTTTTACTTATAAAGATGTGAGTGTGCTGTCGGGAATTGATGAATTAGTGAAGTCTTTAAAAGTAAGAAATGTTACCCTAATTTTATCTGGTCGACGTAAAACACTTAAAAATTGGTTTAAACAGATGAATATTAAGCTTGATGATGAGTATATCGAGTTTGCTTATGATCTTTATTTTGCAGTTAAGTTAGCTCAAAGTAAGGAGCATATGGATAATAAAACTGATGATGAATCTGAACATTTATCATGACTTTTCATCAAATATGTAGGATTTGTTTTTAATTATCTGACATTTCTCAATTATTGACAGATAAAGTAATATTAATATGGACAATCGCCTACAAATTTAAGTACAATATTAGATCTTTCAAATAAAGTATTTTAGTAAAAAATTAGAGGTAAAAATGGCACGTGTAACTGTTCAAGATGCAGTAGAAAAAATTGGTAATCGCTTTGATCTCGTTCTTGTAGCAGCGAGACGCGCTCGTCAATTACAAGTGGAAAATAAATCACCACATGTTCCTGAAGAGAACGACAAAGAAACTGTTATTGCTTTACGTGAAATTGAAGATGGTCTTGTTAATAAACAGATTCTTGATATTGCTGATTTTCAAGCTCGTCAAAACAAAGAGGAAGAAACACGAGCAACACTTCATGAGTCGATTCTTCTCGAAAACACACCATCATACGAATAAGCTTTACAGGAATTGCTTATGCAATATTTTGATGGCTTAAAAGAGGTTGTAGCATCTTATCTTCCGTCTAAACAAGTCGAATTGATACAAGATGCTTATCTTTTTGCTAAAAATGCACATGAAGGGCAATTCCGATGTAGTGGTGAACCTTATATTACTCACCCAGTTGCAGTTGCAACATATCTAGCTGAGATGCGGCTTGATTATGAAACAGTTATTGCCGCACTTTTACACGATACTATTGAAGACACTCCTGTCACTTTTCAAGATATTACCGACAAATTTGGTAAACATGTTGCCATTTTAGTCGAAGGTGTCTCTAAACTTGATAAATTAAAATTCCGTAACAGGCAAGAAGCACAAGCTGAAAATTTTCGGAAAATGGTGCTTGCTATGACTGAGGATGTGCGTGTAATTTTAATTAAACTTGCTGATCGTACGCATAACATGCGTACACTTAGTGCTTTAAGACCTGATAAACGTCGTCGCATTGCTAAAGAAACCCTTGAAATTTACGCACCTTTGGCTCATCGTTTAGGTATCAATCACATCAAAACAGAACTTGAGATTTTGGGCTTTACAGCAATGCATCCAAATCGAGCTAAAGTGATTGAAAAAGTCGTTAAAACAGCGCGAAATACGCGAAAAGAGCTAATTCAACAAATTTTGTCTGAAATCCGTGGGCGATTACATGACGCTCATATTGATGCAGAAGTTACTGGTATCGAGAAAAATATCTATGTTATTTATCAAAAGATGAAACTACGTGAACAACATTTTCATTCTATCATGGATATTTACACTTTTAGAATTGTGGTAAAAGATGTTGATGGTTGTTATCGTGCTCTTGGACTGATACATAATTTGTATAAACCACGTCTTAATCGTTTTAAAGATTATATCGCTATTCCCAAAGCAAATGGCTACCAATCATTGCATTCATCGTTAATAGGCCCTCACGGTACACCAGTTGAAGTCCAAATTCGTACCGAAGATATGGATCAAATGGCTGAAATGGGTGTTGCTGCTCATTGGGCATATAATGCAGTTGATGAATTAAACAATACTACTGCGCAAATTAAAGCTCAGCGCTGGATGCAAAGCCTGTTAGAATTGCAACAAAGCGTAGGGAATTCTTTCGAATTTATCGAAAACGTTAAATCTGATTTGTTTCCTAAAGAGATTTACGTTTTTACTCCCAAAGGACGTATTGTGCAATTACCAGAAGGAGCAACAGCAGTTGATCTTGCTTATGCAGTCCATTCTGATATCGGTTATCAATGCATTGGCGCAATTGTTGATCGTAAACCTTATCCTTTATCACAACCATTAAGCAGTGGGCAAACAGTTGAAATTATTACCTCTCCTGAAGGCCATCCTAATGCTAGTTGGTTAAATTTTGTGGTTAGTGCTAGAGCGAAGTCGCGTATTCGTCAGGCGCTTAAAACTCTTAAGCGTGAAGATGCAATTGAATTGGGTCGACGTTTATTGAATCTTTCGTTAGTTAAATCTGGCGGTATTAATGGACTGTCAGAAAGCCAAAAGGCTAGAGTGGTTGAGTTAGCCAAATTGTCCAATTTTGATGATGTCTTAGTCGAAATCGGATTAGGTAATATTATGAGCCATTTTATTGCCAAAGGTTTAGAACATAAAGCGCTGCTGCAAAATAAATCAGAGTCAAATAAAACTCTTGTTATTACTGGCAGTGAAGGCGTTTCTGTTACATTTTCTAAGTGTTGTCATCCGATTCCTAATGATCCTATTGTTGGGCATGTTAGTCCAGAGAAGGGGTTAATTGTGCATCATGAATCTTGTCGAAATGTTACTGGTTATCAAAATAATCCAGAAAAATATATTTCACTTAAATGGGCTCCGGATATTTCTCAACGTTTTGTTGCTGAAATTTGGCTCGATATTTTAAATACTCAAGGTTCTTTGGCGCATATACTGTCAATTATTAATGATGAAAATACTCGCTTGCAATGGTTAAATACCGAAGAAAAAGATAGGCAGATTTATACTGTTATTCTACAGATAGAAGTAAAAAATACCCAGCAACTTAATGAATTAATTCGTAAAATGTTACTACAACCTGATGTAGTAAGTGTTAAACGAAATATAAATTAGTCATTATGATAAATCGTTTTTTTGACCATTTACCGTTGATAAAACTAACGGGAATTGGTGAAAGTCTAGAAAAAAAGTTCAATACATTAGGTATCTATACCGCTAAAGATCTGTTATTGCATTTTCCTTTACGTTATGAAGATCGTACTTCATCTTGCGCTATTGCTGACGCCAATATTGGTGAATTTACGACAATTGAAGGTGTTATTATTAAAAGCGAAATTGCTTTTGGTCGTAAACAAATGCTAGTTTGTTACGTTCAAGATGATTCTGGTATTGCAATATTACGATTTATGCATTTTACTGCCAGCATGAAGGCTTCGCTAATTAAAGGTAAGTGGATCAGTGCTTATGGTGAAATAAAACGCGGTAAAAATTATCTTGAAATAATTCATCCACAATTTAAATTAAAAACAAGTCGAGACGAAAAATCTACTACGTTAGAAGATGATCAAGAAAGATACACACCTATTTATTCAACTACTTATGGATTAACTCAGGCTGTGATTCGACGGTCAATTATGGCTGCGCTAATTTTGCTGAAAAATAATCCTTCAGAAGAAGTTTTACCTCCACAGCTAGCTTGTCAGTTTTTGTCGGCTTTTGATTCTTTAAATATTATTCACAATCCACCCATTGATACTGAGATTGAACAGTTGGAGTCGGGTGATCACCCAGCTATTAAGCGGTTTATTTTTGAGGAATTGATTGCTTATCATTTGAGTATGTTAATGATAAAAAAACATAATCAAAGACAGCAGGCACACTTGTTTTCCCCGACTCAACACTTGATTAACCCGTTTTTATCATCATTACCTTTCACGCCAACCCATGCTCAACAGCGAGTTGTGCAAGAGATTTATCTCGATATGGCAAAACCAGTACCTATGATGCGATTAATTCAAGGTGATGTTGGTTCTGGTAAAACATTAGTAGCAGCTTTAGCAGCGTTGAATGCAATTGAAAATGGTTGCCAAGTGGTTTTGATGGCACCAACAGAAATATTAGCCGAGCAACATTATAATAATTTTAGTACTTGGTTTGAGTCGTTGGGAATTAGTGTTGATTGGTTGTCAGGAAGATTAACCGCCAAAAATAAGCGACAGCGTTATGAGCGCCTTCAAAAGGGTGAAATTACTATGTTAATTGGTACTCATGCAGTATTTGTTGATAAAGTAGAATTCACCTCGTTAGGTCTTGTCATCATTGATGAACAGCATCGATTTGGTGTTAATCAGCGCCTAAGTCTTTGGGAAAAAGGAATTAAAGATCATCTTTATCCGCATCAATTAATTATGACAGCAACGCCTATTCCAAGAACATTAGCCATGACAGTCTATGCTGATTTAGATGTTTCTGTTATTGATGAATTACCTCCAGGAAGAACACCAATTAACACAGTTGTAATACCTAATAATCGCCGAGATGAAATTATTGAACGTGTAAATCAAGCTTGCTTAGCAAACCGCCAAGTTTATTGGGTGTGTACTTTGGTCGAAGAGTCCGAAATACTTGACGCACAAGCGGCTGAAATGCTGGTTGCAGAATTGCAAATGCGTTTGCCGCATTTAAATATTGCGTTAGTGCATGGTAAAATGAAGTCTGATTTAAAACAATCAGTTATGCAAGAGTTTAAAGCAGGAAAAATTCAACTGCTGGTTGCTACAACAGTTATTGAAGTTGGTGTTGATGTTCCTAATGCTAGTTTAATGATTATCGAAAATGCAGAACGTTTAGGTTTAGCTCAGTTACATCAGTTGCGTGGGCGAGTTGGACGTGGCACGGCAGTATCTCATTGTGTATTAATGTATCAAGCTCCTCTAAGTAAAGTTGCTCAAGCACGCATGAAGGTAATGCGTGAAAGTACTGATGGATTTGTTATTGCCCAAAAAGATCTTGAACTTCGTGGTGGTGGTGAAATTTTAGGGACTCGGCAAATGGGTACAGCTAATTTTAAAGTTGTTGATTTGATTCGCGACCAGCATTTGATTAGTGAAATTCAAAATATATCTTATGACATCCAAAAAAAACATCCACACAGTGCTGAACAATTAGTTGATTGTTGGCTTCCAAATCGTGAAAAGTATATTAATGCATAAAACTTAGCTGATTTTTTCTGATAAGTTTTGAAATTATCAATCTGAATCATATCTACAAATTGTGTAACGGTTTATTGCATAGTAATTTGATGTGTAGAATGTAGTCTTGTACCTTTAATTTAATATATTTACTTATTTTATATATCTGTTTATGTTCGCATGATGATTTGCGCTTTGCAGCATTGTGCCTATCGTGTAATATAGATAGTATTATAAAAAATGGAAAGAATTGCGAATATTGTATGAAATCAACTATAAAATTACTCCCTATCTGTTTTGTTACATTGGCATTAGTAGGATGTGGATTAAAAGGTCCGCTTTATCATCCAGTTGAAAAAACAGCAATGCAACAAACAAAACTAACAACTGCTTCAATTCAATCTGGTTTATTTATTTAAATTGCATAATGGAATAACATGATGGATTTTTTAAATTATCAACAAAATCGTTTATTTGCCAATCAGATAGCGATAGCGGATCTTGCTAAGCAGTATGGTACACCATTATATGTTTATTCGGCCGAATACATAAGTAAACAGTTTTTAGAGTATGAACATGCTTTGGTTAATAATAAACATTTGGTTTGTTATGCGGTAAAAGCTAATAGTAATTTGGCTGTTTTGAGTTTACTTGCAAAACTGGGTGCTGGTTTTGATATTGTTTCACAAGGTGAGTTAGAACGAGTATTAAAAGCAGGAGCAGATCCTAAAAAAATTGTCTTTTCAGGTGTTGCTAAATCAATAGTTGAAATTGAACGTGCGCTTGAAGTTGGTATTAAGTGCTTTAATGTTGAATCTGAGGCTGAATTATACCGAGTTGATGAAGTTGCTAAAAGATTAGGTAAAATTGCACCGATTTCATTGAGAATCAATCCTGATGTGGATGCTAAAACACATCCTTATATTTCAACAGGTCTTCGCGAAAATAAATTTGGTATTAGCTATGAGTTAGCTTTAAATGTTTATCGAAAAGCAAGCTCATTAGCTAACATTAAAATCGTTGGTATTGATTGCCATATTGGCTCTCAATTAACTCAATTATCACCATTTCTTGATGCTGCCGATCGTATACTCGCTTTAGTTGATAAATTGCAATCTAATAATATTGTAATTGAACATATTGATTTAGGTGGAGGTTTAGGGGTCTGTTATGATAACGAACAACCACCAACAGCATCGCAACTTGTAACCGAACTTAAGAACAAATTAGTTGATTATCCTGATATTGAAATTTTGTTTGAACCAGGGCGTTCGATTGTTGCTAATTCAGGGTTGCTAATTACTAAGGTGGAATATACCAAACACCAAGATAATAACCATTTTGCAATTGTCGATGCAGGTATGAATGACTTAATTCGTCCCGCTCTTTACGATGCTTGGATGAGAGTATTACCTGAAAAGCAACCACAAACTGGTGATGAATTTTTGGTCTATAATGTTGTGGGACCTATTTGCGAATCTAGCGATGTGTTGGCTTATCAGCGTGAGCTTTCGGTTAAACAAGATGATTTGTTGGTAATTTGTAGTGCTGGTGCTTATGGCTTTAGTATGGCATCAAATTATAATAGCCATTTACGACCAGCAGAAGTGATGCTTATTGATGATAAACAACATAAATTAATTCGCCAACGTGAATCCTTCGATGATTTATGGCGAGGTGAAGTAGTTTTATAATATTTAACAGGTTATTGAATGCTTAATTATAATAGCATTCCTCTTTTAGTTGATGTTGGTAAACAGTTTAGACTAAAAGTTAAAAATAAAAACATGTTTGACAACAGAAGGTAAACTAGCGATGAACTTTTCAAAAATGCATGGACTCGGAAATGATTTTATGGTTATTGATGCTGTGACGCAAAATGTTCATCTTTCGACAGAAATGATTAAACGTATGGCAGATCGATATACTGGTGTCGGGTTTGATCAACTTCTTATTGTTGAGCCACCTTATGTACCAGATAGTGATTTTCATTATCGTATTTTTAATTCAGATGGTTCTGAAGTTGAGCAATGTGGTAATGGGGCTCGCTGTTTTGCACGTTTTGTTCGTTTAAAAGGCCTTAGCCGAAAACGAGTGTTAAAAGTTAGTACCATGAAAGGCAATATTGTTTTAACCGTAAATGATGATAATACTGTGAGTGTTAATATGGGACAGCCTATTTTTGAACCTAACAAAATTCCTTTCAAAGCTATAAAAGAAGAAAAAACTTATATAATCCGAGCACAAGAACAGACTATATTATGTGGTGTTGCATCTATGGGCAATCCTCATTGTGTTGTTCAAGTCGATAATATTGTAACCGCAGAAGTGGCAACACTAGGTCCATTATTAGAGCAGCATGAACGTTTTCCTGAACGCGCCAATATTGGATTTATGCATATTATTGATCGCAATAACATTAATTTACGTGTATTTGAACGTGGGGTTGGCGAAACACAAGCTTGTGGTACTGGTGCCTGTGCCGCAGTAGCAGTAGGCATCAATCAAGGATTATTAAACCAACAAGTTAATGTCAATTTACCTGGTGGCAAATTATTAATTGAATGGAAAGGTGGAAATCAACCACTTTATATGACTGGACCTGCTACACATGTATATGATGGTTTTATTGCTACTTAACTTTAACATCCCCCCCAATAGACTCTAAAACTTGTTGACAGAAAATAACAAGGCAAAAAACCTTCAGGTGGGGTATTGATTTTATTTAAGTTTTTATCTTTAACCGAAAAGAAAACAGTAGAAACATGAGATAACACGGTAATACAATAAACGCTAATTATGGTTGGTAAAAATACACAAAATTTAAGAGTAAAAAAAGCTCGGCAATCGTCTTCATCATTAAAATTGAATGATGAAATCGTTTGTCAATATATTATTGATAATCCAGATTTTTTTATGAGAAATGCCCGGTATGTTGAGTGTATGCGAGTGCCTCATCCTGTCAGGGGAATGGTTTCTTTACCAGAATGGAACATGGCGCGTCAGCGCAATAAAATTAACCAATTAGAGTGCGAAATTTCATTATTATTGGAACATGCCAGTGCCAACGAATTGTTGTTTAATCAGCTAATGGATCTGCAAATTGAATTAATTAAAGCACAGGATCTAAATCAACTTATTGTTTTATTAAACACATGGGCTAAATCATTAGGACTTAGTGGTGCTTATTTATATCTTTTTGGTGACAAATGGTTGCTTAATGCGCCATCAAATTACCATCATATAGCTTTAGATTCATCACAATTTGATTTTATTCGTGTTAGACATTTCCAGTACAGTCAACAATATTTAGGTACATTAAATTCAACTGAGCTTGATTTTTTATTACCTGATGAACACGGTTATGTTGGCTCAGTGGCATTATCTTTGTTAGGTCGATTTGGTGATTTGGGGCTTTTAATGTTTACTAGTGCTAATCCCGAACATTATCAAGCAGGACAAGGTACATTATTACTTGAAAAAATGAGTGAAATTTTACCAATTTTAATTAGCAGATGGATTATGCGAACAAAATAAGGACATAGCATGATGCAGCCTAATAAAAATGATAATACGGCATTAAAGCTGCCTGTTGATCAATTTTTAAATTATCTAAAGTCAGAAAAGCAACTAAGCTTAAATACTCAGATTAATTATCGACGTCAACTTTATGCGCTTATTTCGTTGGCAAGTGAAGTTGAAATCTCGAACTGGCAAAATTTGGATTCATCCGCAGTTAGATTGTTAATCAGTCGTAGCAAACAGACGGGCTTACAAGCAAGAAGCTTATCATTAAGACTTTCTGCTTTGCGTAGTTTTTGTGATTGGATGGTAAAAAACGAGCAGCTTACCGCTAATCCAGCTCGAGGCGTGCTAAATCCAAAATTAGGTCAACACTTACCCAAAAATATTGATATTGACGAAATTAATCAACTACTTGATATTGATCATAATGATCCGCTTTCTGTTCGTGATAGAACTATGCTTGAAGTTATGTATGGTTCAGGGTTACGCCTTTCTGAATTAGTCGGTCTTAACTGTCAAGAATTGAATCTTGTTGATGGTGAAATTCGCGTAATGGGTAAGGGGAATAAAGAGCGAAAATTGCCATTAGGTCGAGAATCTATCAAATGGATTAAACACTGGTTGTCAATGCGGAATTTTTTAACACCACAAGATGATGCTTTATTTATTTCCAAATTGGGTAAGCGTATTTCACCGCGAAATGTTGAAAAACGGTTTGCTCAGTGGGGAATCAAACAAGGGTTAAGCAGTCATGTTCACCCTCACAAATTACGTCATTCATTTGCAACTCATATGCTAGAATCAAGTGGTGATTTGCGTGCAGTACAAGAATTGTTAGGGCATGCTGATTTATCAACGACCCAAGTCTATACGCATTTAGATTTTTCGCATTTATCTGAAGTTTATGATTCAGCCCATCCACGCGCTAAAAGGGGAAAATAACGATGCACTTTTATCGATCTATTAATAAGATTAAAGCGTTTACTTTTGATCTAGATGATACGTTATACAATAACAGCACGATCGTTGAAAAAGCGGAAGACGAAATGATCAAAACTCTTCAAGGTTATGAACAATTACGCACACTTACTTTACCCGAATATTTTGCTGAAAAGCGTGCTGTACTTGCATCTGACCCTGAAATTTATCACGATGTTATTGTTTGGCGAATTCAAACCATTACATCGCTATTAAATAAAACTAATATACCGGCATCAAAATTTGCTGATGTCATCGACGAAGCAATGAGTTGTTTTAATGTTTGGCGGCACAAGATGAACGTTCCTGAATCAACGCATACACTATTAATTAAATTAGCCACTAAATATCCTTTGGCTGTTATTACTAATGGTAACGTTGATATTAACAAAATTGGCTTAGGTGATTATTTTCAATTTTCACTACGTGGTGGTGAACATGGCCGTTCTAAACCTTTTCCTGAAATTTTTGATTTAGCATCTCACAAACTTAATATTCCATCACACTCTATTTTACATGTGGGTGACAATTTATTAACGGATGTTAATGGGGCAATTGATAACGGCTTTTTAGCTTGCTTTATTAATATCTATAATCGGGATATTTTTCAGCTTAATGATACTAGATGTTTACCTCACATCGAAATAACGCAATTGCCAGAATTAGAGAATCTGCTATAATTGACCTCCTTATCTGTACAAATAAACAGTAAAATAAATGTAAAGATACGTTTCTTTAGTAGCAATGAAAATAGTAGCAATGAAAATTTTTACCTAAGAAGCTTTGTCTTTATTTATGTTCTGTTAGATCACAGTGGACAAACGTATTCGGAATATGATGAAAATATTAATAACTCTTTCAACATTAATGCTACTTGGCGGTTTCTATTATCAAAATAGGTTTGCATATAATGGAAATTAATAAATTATTATTAGATGGCCTAAACACAGAGCAACAAAAAGCAGTTACTACCGATAGTCAATATTCAATTGTTCTTGCAGGTGCAGGGAGTGGCAAAACGCGTGTTTTAGTTCATCGTATTGCTTGGCTTTGTATTGAAAAGAATTATTCACCTGGCTCAATTTTTGCGGTTACTTTTACCAATAAAGCGGCTATTCAAATGCAAGAACGTATTCAAGCATTAGTCGGCGAGGGTTATTTTAATGGTATGTGGGTGGGTACATTCCATGGGCTTACTCATCGTTTGTTACGTATGTTTCCTGAGCAAGCTAAGTTACCGCCTAATTTTCAACTTATTGATACTGAAGATCAAATTCGGCTTATCAAGCGAATTTTTCACGAACTAAAAATCGACGAAAAACAATGGTCGCCAAAGCAGTGTGCTGCTTTTATTTCTACTCAAAAGGAAAAAGGATTCCGAGCGGAAGATATTGTTCCTGAAGATCCTAAACAAGTGATGTGGCAGGCGATTTATCGAGACTACCAGACTATTTGCGATAGAGTTGGATACGTTGATTTTTCAGAATTAATCTTAAGAACGTATGAACTGCTTTGCCATAATCAAGACGTTTTAAATTATTGTCATCATCGTTTTTGTAATATCTTAATTGATGAATTTCAAGACACTAATAAGATCCAATATCGTTTGGTACAAAAACTGGCAGGTAATACAGCCAATGTAATGATTGTAGGCGATGACGATCAATCTATTTACAGTTGGCGTGGTGCTAATGCGGATAATCTCCAATTATTTATGAACGATTACCCTGAAACTGAAATTATTAGGTTGGAACAAAATTATCGTTCAACTGGTAACATTTTAGATGTAGCTAATAATTTAATATCTAAAAATCAGAACCGATTGGGTAAAAATTTATGGACAGATATAGGCGGCGGTGAACTGATTACGCTTTATATTGGTTTTAATGATATTGATGAGGCAAGATTTGTTGTCAGTCAAATAAAAAAGTTCCATGACGAAGGTGGAAAGTACGCAGATTGTGCAATATTGTACCGTAATAATGCACAATCACGTATATTTGAAGATACATTGTTGCAAGCGGGTTTACCTTATCAAATTTATGGATCTATTCGTTTTTATGAACGACAAGAAGTCAAATTAGCGCTTGCTTATTTACGGCTATTACATGACCACAATAATGACATGGCGTTTGAAGCTACAATCAATACCCCAACTCGAGGTATTGGTAATGTCACGCTAGATAAAATTAGATTGACTGCAAAGCAGTATAATATTTCATTATGGGATGCATGTATAATGCTAATCCAAACCAATGCTTTTACTGAACGGCAAAGCTCTGGGATTGGTCGTTTTTTGGAATTAATAGAATCAATTTTCGATAAAGTAGAGCTTAAACCATTTTATAAACAACTTGATATTATTATCAAATTATCTGGCATATTGCAAATGTATGAGCAAGAGCCTGGTATTAAAGGACAATCAAAGCTGGAAAATCTTGAAGAATTGGTATCGGCCGCTGAGCAGTTTTATCGCTTTAATGAAAATAACCTTATTCAAGATAAAGAAACGGGTAAGGCATTAACTGTGTTAGAATCATTTTTAGCATATACGTCATTAGAAAGCCGAGATGTAATTAGTGAACAAGATACAGTTCAACTAATGACTCTACATTCTGCCAAAGGTCTTGAATTTGATAATGTTTTTATTGTAGGACTAGAAGAGGGCATATTCCCAGACTTAAGATCTTCTCAAGACTTCGATAAACTTGAAGAAGAGCGTCGTCTTGCCTATGTTGGCATTACTCGAGCACGTAAGTATCTAACATTATCATTAGCTCAAATAAGGCGTCTATATGGTCGTGAAGAACGTAATTTACCTTCACGCTTTTTATCTGAATTACCCATTGATAAATTAAATGAAATTAGTTATCAAGGAACAATGTCGCCTGAAAAAATAAAGTCTCCTCCTAAAAAGAAGCCTCAATGTGATGGTTACAAATTAGGTCGT
Organism: Gilliamella sp. Occ4-3; assembly: GCF_001690675.1. Lineage (NCBI taxonomy): Bacteria > Pseudomonadati > Pseudomonadota > Gammaproteobacteria > Orbales > Orbaceae > Gilliamella > Gilliamella sp. Occ4-3. The sequence continues at coordinate 76,217 of NZ_LZHR01000003.1, read as the reverse complement.
AAAGTGTTACATAAACGTTTTGGTGAAGGAACTATTGTTAATCTTGATGGCGAAGGTGATCATAAGCGAGTACAAATAGCTTTTGTTAATGAAGGTATAAAATGGCTAGTAGTTAAATTAGCAAATCTTACTTTATTGTAGATTTCTTTTAAGTAAAATTTGTGACTACTTTCTTGAACGGGAATTAATTGTTAAACTAATTCCCATTTTTTATATATTATAGCTCAGCTTGTTCTTTTACAGATTCAGAAAAAATCTGATTAAACGACTTGTCGGTACGATTACAAATCCAATTATTATCGATGTAATCAAAATGATAACCTTGTTTTTGAGTGGCTAACCATACCTGAAAGAGTGGTTCTTGGGTATTAATGATGATTTTACTGCCATTGGGAAAACTAATGGTGATAACATTGCCGTTTGTTTCATAATCTAAATCGATGTCATGCTCATTTACATAATTATCCAAGAATAGTTCGATTTTGTTGAATAACTGTTCGGTAATGGTATGAAATTGTGTGATATTCATAAAGAGATATTCATTCAAATAAATAATAGAGCGATATTAACATAAATGAATATACTCTGCCACAGCAAGGTGGCAAGAGTAAAAGTAGGTACTGATTTACTAATTAGCGAGTGGTAAGGAACAGGCAATAGTAAGTAGCTTATATTGCTCGTTATCATGAGTGATAGCTATCCAACGGTTTGCTATCTCAATTGTGTTGACTAATTTTCCATCACCAAAATTATTTTCGATTGTTCTAAGCTTTCCTTTTGCTAACTCCATTTTGTCGCAATTGGCATAATATTCGATCCTTATGGAATGATAAGGTGTCTCTGTACCATCATCATTTTTTTGTACCAATGCTGGGCTATAATTAGTCACTTCACTAAATACACGAATTTTGGAGTTGAAAGGGTGAAGGTTGATCGATTTTCTATCTAAAAATGAATAGCCAATAGTATTATTGTCGTTAGTTTTTGATGTTGGAATGAATTGTTCTCCTACTCTTGGATCTTTTAAACTTTCAACAGAAGTATTTTCATTTGCTTTTGTATCGATATTAGCTTTTTCCTCTGAGGCATGGCTGAATGCTGCAAAAGAAAAGAGAATTAAAAATAAATTGACCTTCTTCATTTAAATTTTTTCTCCATCTTTTGAGTTAGCTTCTGTAGGATTAGTTTGTGATTGATTTTGTTGTTTTTCTTTTTCTTTTTGCATTTTTTCTTGGTTTGCTTTAATTCGCTCTTGCAGTTCAGCTTCTTGTTTTTCGATGATTGGTTTTAGATCTGGGCGAGCCGTAAGAATTGTTTCTTTTTCTAAATCGCCTTGAATAGAACAAAAAATACTACTTTGATTATTAGCAGAAGATTCTAGATAAAGTGCTTTATTAATTGTACCAAACTTTGGAATAACACCATCGATGGCATAAATATCATCTTCCCATGTTTTAGATTTTGATTTTTTATCATAAATTTTAGCATTTGCTATGTAAGTGTTTTGGCTATAATGCAACCAATTAATATTGCTTAAAGCACTTTTAATTTCATCTTGCTTGTTATCAAAGATAAATCCCCAATAAAGAAACTGACCAGATAAAGTAGTTGAAATATAAATATTTTGATAGCCAACAATTTCTAAACCATGATACTTAAGTGGTTTTTTAAACATGACTTTATTTTTGTCGGGTTTTTGAATAGATTCAACAGGAATATAAGTTACATTATCGGGAGTGGTTGCTAAATCAACGTATTGATTTATTGACTCTTGGTGTTTAGATAATTGTTCAAAAAACTGATTATCACATTGCAAAAATGTATCAATTACCTTATCTGTTTCATCCTGTATATTATTTGTTTGGGCAAAAGATACACAAGAAACGAATGATGCGCAAACTAGCACAGAAATTTTTTTGAGAAGCATGGCGAATTTCCTTGAACCACAATTATATTTCTTCTTTTGTAAAGGAAGATTGTAAAGTAATGTAAATATAAATGTCAATTGACATTATTTCAATTCTCAACAAAGACCATTAAATCACCGTTTTTAAAGGATATTTTAATCAAATCACTAATCGCTTTGTTTCTTAAACTCACAACTCCTCCTAGCGATAATGTGGCATCAATTAAGGGGTATTGAAAGCCTGTAATGGTTACACCAGTTACTTTCGAAAATGGCATTAGTGAAATAATATGATCTTTTACATTGGTTATTTCTTGATGATGTTTGGCAAAAAAGAAATGGCAATAATTATCATAAAAGGTAATTTGATACTGATGATAATATCTTATTGCAACAGAAATATTCCCCAAAAAGTGATCACTAGCATGACCACTAGCACCATAAACATCAAATGCTTTCACCCCTTTACCTGCTAAAAACAAAATTGCTTTTTCAAAATCAGTTTTATTTTGGTCAGGTGTATGAATAATTTGAGTTTTAGGTGGAATTGCTTTGTTAGGATTATAGCTATCTAAATCGCCAATAATAAAGTTTGGTTCGATTGACAAAGTCGACAGATAATTATGGTAAGCCCCATCTGTGCAAGCAATATAAGCATAATTATCCAAATGGTTAAAGTCATGTTGTGGTGGCTCGCCATTGATAAAGAGTAAAGCTCTATTTTGTGACATTACACTTTTTTCCTTTTGCTAATCTTATTGGTGAATCATAAAGCTAACGTATATGCCATGATAATAGCGTCTTCTTGTTTACCATTAGTTGTTGGGTAATAATTTTTTCTAATCGTTATTTGGTTAAATCCCAGCGTGTGATATAGCTTAATTGCTGCCGTATTTGATTGTCTGACTTCAAGCCAAAGTGTTGAGATTGGGCAGGGCGATTTTATCGTAATTAACGCATCTATTAAATGGTTAAGCAGCTCTCTTGCTAGTCCTTGCTTTCTAAAATCGGGATGTATTGCAATGTTAAATAAATTTGCTTCATCTACTACATGTTGGCAAATACAAAACCCAACTATTTGGTTATTAATCGTTATTTTAAAATTGAGATAACGCTCACCTTGGTTTGAAAGGAATGTTTGTTTTGACCAAGGAATTGCATGGCAAATCTTTTCTAATTCAAAAGCTTTTTTTAAATCATGTTCTGTGAGGATGGAAATAGTTTTCATATTGACATAATTGTTGCCATAGTAGGCGTTTTTGTTGTGGTGCTTTTGCAAGCTGATTTAAACTGGTTGTTTGAATAGTTAATGGGTTAACCCATGACTCATCCAAGGTAATATCAATAAACCAAATTACTGTTTTAATTTCATGAGCAGAAATAATTAATTGTTGTGGAGTTAAAAACAATACTTGTTCTTCAGTTAGATGGATAGCATTTAAAATATCATAATAGATTTTTTGTGTTGGTTTTTGTTCTGCAACTACAATCATTCTAATTTCTTCACTTATTTGTGTCGCTATTTCACCTTTGAAAACATTAGCATTCCTCAAAACGTATTGAGTTATATTGCACTGTTTTAGGTACCAATCTTGCTGTGTCATTATTGACTTACTGTTTTTTATTAGAGATTAAAGATAGTTAATTGTATAATCAATGCATCAATTTATAAAGGTTTTTCATTGAGGAAATATGGCAACATCTGCTTTTACTCCAGCAAGTCAAGTACTTGAGCGTCACCAAACATTTTTTAACGATAAAAATGTGTTGATAGCTGGTGATATTCAGGATAGTTATCCATCTATTATGTCGGCAAATCAAGTTAAGATTCATTGCACACAATTTCATACTTATTTACGTCTAAAAGCTAGTGCACGAGGCAATCACACCTATTTTTCATTATTGCCCGAAGCGGATTTTTACGTTGGAATGAATACGTTGATTTACTATTGGCCAAAAACTAAAAACGAAGCACAATTTCAACTTTCTTATTTATTACATAATATGCCAAAAGACAGTGATATTTTTATCATAGGTGAAAATAGAACAGGTGTAAAAAGCGTGGAAGCTTTATTGAGTGATTTTGGTACAATTCAAAAAATCGATAGCGCAAGACGTTGTGGTTTATATCATTTTCAGGCAGATAGCCGTTTAGCATTTGATCTTGATGAATGGTGGTTAAGTTATCATTTAACTATTGAAAATCAGAATATTGAAATCAAAAGTTTACCTGGTGTTTTTAGCCAAAAAGGGTTAGATGCTGGTAGTGAATTACTGTTAAATGCATTGATGGATCGTACTGATATTATTAAAGGTAATGTATTAGATGTGGGATGTGGTTCGGGCATTTTGTCCACGGTGCTAGGTAAATTAAACCCTGATATAGCACTAACGTTATCTGATGTAAGCTGTGCAGCAATTGAATCAAGTAAAGCCACGTTAAACCGTAATCATGTTAATGCCACAGTAGTAGCGAGTGACGTTTTTTCAAATCTAAATGATAAATATCATCTTATTGTTTCGAATCCACCTTTTCATGATGGTAAACAAACTGATTACACGGCCGTTAATACGTTAATCAAAGAAGCAAAAAAACACCTAAAATTAAATGGTTATTTGTGCATTGTGGCAAATTCATTTTTACCGTATCAAACCATTTTAGATGAAACATTCAAAAGCGTTGAAGTGATTGCCCAAACGACGAAATTTAAGGTTTATCTAGCAAGCCATTAATAAGTGCTATTTATTTTGTTTAAAAAAATAGGGCGATGTTATCGCCCTAGGTACAAAATTTAAATATTTAAAAACAAACTGATTTCACTATTCTTGATATCATATCTGGATTAAGAGAGAGCTTCTTTTAATGCCTGCATTTCATTATAGGTAAAATCACAGCGCATAAATTCTTGGTCAAGAAGAATAGGAACAGAGTTGCTTTCTCCAACTACGGCCAACACATTACATTTATTTCTAATCTTATCACCTATAATGATTGGTCCACCGTTTGAGTCTTTATTAAAATTGGCTGCATATTTAGCATTTATTCCTTGTGCATTGCTTGCACGATATAAGGCAGTTATTATTTTACCATAAGAGACTAGTTTAACTGGTACAATAACAGGTGTTAATTTTTGCCCGTTAATTTCCTTGATAACTTTTATCATTTTATGTGTTCTTAAGAAACATCCTAAACTCATCCATGTAACCAACAACAACAAAAGAATAAGAACAGTAGTAGTCAAAAATACAGTCCGCATATTATCAATAGCTAAATTGATTGTTACTAGTGATGGATCATCGGCCGAAGCGACAGTTACAACTTGATAATTTCCTTTTTTCCCCCCAATGAAAGTATAATCACGCTTAATAACTTGTCCTGTATCAGTGGTAATTTTTACTGAACAGTTATCAACAATACGTCTTGCACGACATGTTCCTTCTACATCATAGTCAACCACAACAGGATTCTGTGATATTTTATAATCATCAATTAATCCAGGATAATTTCTTATGGCCATAAATAAAGCTAACGCAAAGAGAATTATTGCTGCAAGTAATCTTCTTATTTGATGCATTGAGCCTTCTTGCTTTAAATTCATGACTTTTAAAGGGCGAGTTGGAAATACTTCTACTAATTTATTCATCAATGCCATTTTATCAATATACTCCTTATTAAAAATAAAAATTTCATGTCTAAGGCTAAAATTGTGAATTTAAAAGCTAACCTTTAATCACAATAAAATAAATAATTTATTTATTATTTTTTATTAAATTAGAATAAATATTATCATAATATTTACTTTGTAGGAATTACTCATATTGTTTACGGCAATTTGACAAACGACTTCAAATTAAATAACCCTAGAAAACTGCTGCTGCCTTGCCATTTTTCGCATATAAATATCAAAGCACATACAAATATTGCGTATCAATAAATGTCCTTTAGGTTGGACTTCGATTATATTGTTATTGATTGTCACTAATCCATCTTTTTGAAATGGCGCCAGTAATTTTAAATCTTCAGCAAAATAATCATCAAATTGAATTTGGTATTGTTGTTCAATAACATTTTTATCTAAATGAAAATGGCAGATAAGCTGTTTTATCACATCACGACGAATCTTATCGTCACGATTTAAGGTGAATCCTTTCCATAATCCATGTCCTTTTTGCTCAACCTGAGTTTGATAGATTTTTAGATCTTTCTGATTTTGCGCATAACTATCACCTAACATACTAATGGCCGACACACCAAGTCCAAGTAAATCAGCATCGCCTTGAGTTGTATACCCCTGAAAATTACGATGCAATTTATTTTCTTGTTGAGCAATAGCTAATTCATCAGAGGGCTTAGCAAAATGATCCATACCGATAAAGTGATAACCAGCTTCGGTTAACTTTTTAATGCTAGTTTGTAGAATCTGCAATTTTTGATTGGCATTAGGCAAATCATCATCTTTAATTTTACGTTGGGCAGCAAAACGGCTTGGTAAGTGGGCATAATTAAATACACTTAAACGATCGGGAGAAATATCAATCACTTTATTGAGCGTTTCGGCAAAACTTTCAATGGTTTGTTTTGGTAGACCATAAATTAAATCTAAACTAATTGAGTGAAAATTATTTTTACGTGCTTGATTAATAAGAGACCGTATTAATGTTTCATCTTGTTCACGATTAATTAGGCTTTGGATTTCGTGATTAAAATCTTGAATTCCCATACTTAGCCTATTAAAACCAACACTTGCTAAATGGTCAATTGTTTGTGGTGTTATTTCACGCGGATCAATTTCGATGGATAGTTCGGCATTAGCAACAAAATTAAAATGCTTTTTTAACGAGGTAATCAATCGAGTAATTTCAGCATCGTTTAAAAAAGTTGGTGTACCACCACCCCAGTGCATTTGTGTTACCGTGCGATGTTTAAATAATTTTGCGCGTTCGGCAATTTCAATATCTAAAATGTCAAGGTATTTGGTAACTTTTTGTGTTTGGCGAGTAATAAGCTTATTACAACCACAAAAATAACAAAGCTTATGACAAAACGGAATATGCACATAAAGCGATAACGGTTTTGTGGGATAACGAGTTGCCGCCGATAAAAATTCTTGCTCATTAAATTTTTCGTTAAATTCAAGTGCAGTAGGGTAAGAGGTATATCTTGGGCCAGAATAATTATATTTTTCAATTAACGCTTGATCCCATAATTGCGTATCAGTCATGCTTTTTACTTCCGCTTATGTCTATCTTTAGTGTTGTTATTTTTATGAGTTTTTACTATTGCTTTTTGTTGGTTCTTGATTTTGGTTTTAATTTTGATTCGATTAGTTTTATTTAAATATAACAATGTGCAAATCAATAACCCAAAATATAAACTTAACATAATTAATATTGGCACTATGAATTGCTCACTTTTAATTATTAATTGACTGAATAAAAGTAATGGATTCTAAGTTTAAATTATCAGTAGGAATATTACTTTTGGATGATATTCCTACTCATATCAAGACACATACTATCACGATTGCTAATTATATTTTCCTATTATTAGTTTCGTTTTAATAAACTAACAATATCTTCTTTCTTTTCGTCTAATTCATCAAAATCATCAAAGTCGTCATCAGTATAACCAAGCTCTTGCATCAGTTCATCGATACGATTCAATTTGCTATCAAGATAAATTTGTTGATCTTTAGTGAGTTTGGCTTTTTGCTCGACTAGATCAAGTAACATATCTAATTTTGGATCGTTCTCTAATTGTTCTAATTCTTGTTGAGGTGATAAAATCGTTTTAATTGTTTTAGATTGTTTAACAGGTTTTTCTATATTGTTAGAATCTTCGACAATTAAAGAAATAGGTTTTTTGCTCCCCACTCTTGGATCTTTGGTTGTTTTTGTCGAATTTTTATTTTTATTATTATTTAGTTTATTAAAGCGAGAGCCACTTGGTAAACCTTTGTGTTTGCGTTTACGCTTCAGTTCCCGAGATTCTTCATTAATCTCTTGACGGCTTTTTTTAGCTTTCTGTTTTGATTTATTTTTTAACATAAAATCTCTGTCTAATATTAGGGTTAATCATTTTACAAACGTATTTTATCAGTAAGTCCAAAATATAGCTATGATGAAGACGTCATGCTAATTTAAGATTGTAAAAAAATAAATTTATGTATAATCTGAGCCGAATAAATTTGTTAGACCGAATTAGAGAACAATAAAATGAAAAATCACTTAAGCCCTTATCTGAAATTCAATCGTCAAGAATGGGCTAGCTTACGTAATACGGTACCAATGACTTTAACAGCAGAAGAATTAGTTTCGTTACAAGGTATTAATGAAGATTTATCCATGGATGAAGTGAGTGAAATTTATCTACCTTTATCTAGATTACTTAATTATTACATCAGCAATAATTTTAATCGGCAAGCTGTTTTATCTAAATTCTTAGGTAAAAGTCAAAAAACACCTTACATTATTGGCATTGCAGGCAGTGTTGCTGTAGGTAAAAGTACTACCGCTAGAGTACTACAAGCATTATTAACCCGTTGGCCTGAACACCGCAAAGTATCTTTGGTAACAACTGATGGTTTTTTATATCCAAATAGATATCTTGAAGAACATGGAATAATGAATAAAAAAGGGTTTCCTCAGTCTTACGATATAAAAAAATTGCTTAATTTTGTTGCTGATATAAAATCAGGGCAGGCACAAGTTAAAGCACCCGTTTATTCTCATTTAGTTTATGATATTGTCGAAGATGAAGAAATCGTTATTGATAGTCCTGACATTTTGATTCTTGAAGGTTTGAATGTACTGCAAAGTACGCTGAATTATCCACAAGCGAATAATCGTGTTTTTGTTTCGGATTATGTCGATTTTTCAATTTATGTTGATGCTGATGTGTCATTATTACATGATTGGTATGTAAATCGGTTTTTAAAATTTAGGGAGGGTGCATTTAGCGATCCTAACTCTTATTTTAATCACTACTCAAAACTTCCAGAACATGAAGCTACAAATATTGCCAATCGTATTTGGCGAGAAATTAATGAATTAAATTTAGTTGAAAATATTTTACCTACAAAAGAACGAGCGAACCTTATTCTAACTAAAGGTAAAGATCATAAAGTCAATTGTGTTCAATTAAGAAAATAAAATTAAGGAAAAATTCGTATGAAATCAGTAATTCGGTTAGTAAGTAAATTGAGTGTCATTACGTTAGCTATCTCATTATCATTTGGTGCTTATGCTTCAAATGAACAACTAAAGGGACTTACGTGTGAAAGCAAAAAACAGGCTATTGAAAAACAGATTGATTATGCTAAAAAAAATAATAATTCTCATCAAATCCAAGGGCTTGAAAAAGCATTACGTAACTTAAATAAGCATTGTTCAAATGATGATTTAGAAGCCAAATATAAAAAAGAGATTAACGAAAAATCAAATAAAGTGGCTGAAAGAACTAAAGAATTAGAACAAGCAAAATCAAAATCAAAAGCGAAAGCGAAAGATAAAGATAATGAACAGAAAATTGTCAAACAACAAACAAAATTAGCTGATGCTGAAAAAGAACTTAATGAAGCTAAAACTAAATTATCTGATTTTTATAAAGAATTGGGAGCGAAATAAACGATATCAGGCAGAGTATTTCCCGATTCTTGATTTATTTGCTCTTCAACGATATTTTATTATTAACACCATCAATAGTTATTGTTGACGGTGTTAGTTTTACATTTTTTATAAATCTATTGTCATACTAGACTTTTTAAAGCAAAAAGAGTATGGTGTGCGCCTTGTTACGTGGTTCGTGAACCTCCCACGCTAAAAAACTAAGGAAAAATAATGAGTAAAATTACACTACTAGGCGATCAGTCTGTTCGCTATCCAACAACCTATTGCCCTGAAATACTCGAAACGTTCGATAATAAACACCCGAATAACGATTATTTTGTTAAATTTAATTGCCCAGAGTTTACTAGTCTTTGTCCTATCACGGGGCAACCTGATTTTGCGACAATTTATATTTCGTACGTACCCAATATTAAAATGGTCGAAAGTAAATCGTTAAAACTCTATCTGTTCAGCTTTCGGAATCATGGCGATTACCACGAAGATTGTATTAATATCATTATGAAAGATCTTATTAAATTAATGGATCCTAAATATATCGAAGTCTGGGGAAAATTTACACCTCGTGGCGGCATTTCGATTGATCCTTATGCCAATTATGGCAAATCGGGTACTCATTGGGAACAAGTTGCGGCTAATCGATTAGCCAATCACGACATGTATCCAGAAAAAGTGGATAATCGCTAATTTAATCTGTCTTAACAGGAACATTAATGCAAACTCGTAAAGCACTAGTTATATTTTCTGGTGGGCAAGACTCAACTACTTGCTTACTGCAAGCCATTGCTGATTATGGACGTGAAAATGTTCAGGCAATCAGTTTTCACTACGGTCAACGTCACGTAATAGAGCTTGAAAAAGCCAAATGGATCGCTGATGATCTTGGTATTAAGCAAACTTTTATTGATACTTCAGTTATCAAACAAACTACAAATAATGCGTTGATTGATGACGCTCAAGAAATTAAAGCCGCTCAAGATGGCGATTACCCCAATACCTTCGTTGATGGGCGTAATATGCTTTTTTTACTTTTGGCTGGCTGTCATGCTAAGCAACAAGGAATTTCTGACATTATTATTGGAGTTTGTGAAACCGATTTTAGTGGTTATCCAGATTGCCGTGATGTCTTTATTAAATCAATGAATGTATCAATGAATTTAGCTATGGACTATGCGTTTAATCTCATCACGCCACTGATGTATTTGACAAAAGCGCAAACGTGGGAAATGGCTGATAAACTAGGTTATCTTGATTATGTCCAAAAACATACCCATACCTGTTATTACGGTGTTGAAGGGGGATGTGGTAAGTGTCCAAGTTGTTTATTGCGCAATAAGGGCCTACAAGAATATATGGCTCAAGCTAAATAAATTCATTCATCATTGGGTTCTCTCACCCCCATTAAAAAGGAAAAAAGATGTACTTAAATGTTCAATCAGAATCGATAGAAAAAAGTTTTACCCGTAAACAAAAGCAAAAAGCGCTTTACTGGTTGGCTTTTTTTCACATATTGGTTATTGCTTCAAGCAATTATTTAGTCCAAATCCCATTCGAAATTTTTGGTTTTCAAACAACTTGGGGGGCATTCACTTTTCCGTTTATCTTTTTAACTACCGATCTGACCATTCGAATTTATGGTGCTAGTTTAGCCAGAAAAATCATTTTTGTTGTAATGATTCCTGCATTGTTATTTTCATACCTGATTTCGGTACTATTTTTTGAAACCCATTGGGTTGGATTATTAGCATTGACGGAATTTAATAGCTTCGTATTTCGAATTGCATTGGCTAGTTTTGCCGCTTATTTAGTTGGACAACTAATGGATATTACTGTTTTTAACTATTTAAGAAAAAACAAATCATGGTGGGTTGCCCCAACAGCATCAGCAATATTTGGTAATGGTATTGATACTATTGTTTTTTTTGCTATCGCATTTTATCAAAGTAACGATGAATTTATGGCAAATCATTGGATCGAAATTTCGTTAATGGACTATAGTTTTAAAATTCTAATTTGCGGATTATTCTTTTTGCCACTTTATGGTGTCATTCTCAATTTTATCCTAAAAAAGTTAGTTGCAATGCCTAAAAACAATTAATCATTAAAATCTAAATTTTAGTTACTCACCTAAATAAACATAAACTCATTTATTTTTTTGATGAGTTTTATGTTTAATATTGAAAAATACACTAATATTTCACAACACTCAAAGGTCAATATAGCCTTTTATCCTGCGTCGGGCTGCCGAAGGCTTCATTCTGCATTCTGTGCTAGGTTTTTAGAAAATTTTGCCAAAAACTGGCGCTTTAGTATTTAGTTAGCTATAATTTTGATTATTTTATGGCAAAACGCAGCTCATTAAAAAATAAACAATTATAAAAATAAAACACAAATTAACAGGAGGTTAGATATTGTGTGCTATAATAATAACAGGCATTGGCAGTGCTATACCTTAAATCTATTTAAGTTTTACCGTAATCAAAAACAAACTCCATTTTGCTTTTTATTATCAAATCTAGCGAAATCGCCAAGATTGCCGTCGATTTCCAACTTGTTATCCAAATTAGCCATAGTTTTTGCACCATTGTTGTTATTGCCATATTCAGTGAGTTCGCAGGCGTTGTTAGCTCGGACCTCACAGGTTATTAACGGCTCTGCGCCGTATTTGACGCTTGATGGTGGCGTCACTAAATTAACTACAACTGATGATTTAATAAGTATTAAGTTATCGGACGGTCAAGTTCTCACTCCACAAAATAATAACTCAGTGATGACGCCAATTCATTTACCTAATGCAGGTGATACGCTTGCTAATATTGAAATGATAGTTCCGTCATCAAGCGACTCAATAAATATAAATGACTTAGTGACACAAGGTAAATGGGGAGATGATGATGCAGATGGACAGGGGGCTCATAGTGTCACTGCGACAGGGAATGTATCAGTATCGTTTACTGATAAAAATAGTAATGCCGTTAGTCGCAGTGATATATTAGATATTTGTAATGCACCTTATAGGATAACATTAAGTAGTACGGATGCTACTTTAGAAACAAAGTATGGTGTGCCAAATAGAAGTACTTTAAACGGAAATACGGTGTCATATTATATCAACCCAAATTCACAGCAGCCTAAAGTTTGCTATGTAAGGCCTCGTTTGATATTTGGTGGTACTAATTTTGCTGGAGATAATCCTCGCTTTGCGGGTCCATCTAGTATATGGGATCCTACTAAAGGTTTTTTAACACAGTCAATTAATCCATCTTCTTATAACCTTAATTTTCCTACTACGGGGGCTGATGGATTATATTTTGATTTGGATATAGGCGGGGTAGATGCAAGTCAGTTGACCTGGTCTTCAGAAACTCAAGGAGAGATAACAGCAACAGTGAAATGGGTAAAACCTCGTTCAGACTCATTCACCATTCCATGCCGATGGTGCACGGGCATTACTACATATGATGATTGGATTACAAATAAATCCAAAAACGTAACGCGAGTAACGTTAAATGGCCCTAGGGCGAATAATACCCAAATACAATCGAGTAATCCTAGTCGACTTACTGTGCCATTTTTGCCGCAACTATTTGTGTTGGAAGGGAAGAATAGTAGTGGTGTGGTTGTTAAATATGGATTTGAGCTAAAGCAGTGGTTTGTCCATCGGGGAGAGAAATATACTACTGTTCCTGAGCAAGCAACTTGGTGTAGTAGTTTGGGTTATCGTTTTTCGAAGATAAGAGATTTAAGCAATGCGAAATGTGGTGTGAATAATGCTTATTTTCCATGTATAAGCGGCATAGATGGCTCCACGCCGTCGTCCGGTAGTTTATATTACCAACGTCAAATAGGGGCAGGATTTTTAAGTGAATGGAGTGATGTATCCTATTACGGTGATGTGGCAGGTTTTGGTCGTGGTGATATTTGGACGAATGATGCGGTATCAAATACAACTCACTTATATATTCACCGTAATGGTTATGTGGATCAGTGGGGCACCTATGGAGGTGGCTATGCTGTTTGCACCGTACCTTAGTGTTTAGTTCTTAATCCTTGAACTGTGGGAAGTTTATATGTAAATAGAGAATAATCAACCAAAGAACTGTAAATCCTCCAAACTTAGTACACAACTCACGTAGAAAATTAAGCTGCTTGTTTTAATGTTTTATATTCGAGCAGTGTCATATATTTAACGCCTCATGTGGTCTTTCGGTGTTATAAATCGTTAACCATTCTTCGGTTATTCTCCTTGCTTGTGCTAAATTGTTAAAAAGATATAAATCGAGTACTTCAGTACGATAGGTACGATTAAATCGTTCAATATAGCCATTTTGATAATAGCTACCGGGCTTTATATAATCAATGACTATATCATGTGATTTAGCCCAGTTTATAAAGGTTTTTCCTGTAAATTCTGGTCCATTATCGACCCGTATTTTTAATGGATATCCATGATATTCGGCCAGTTTATCTAAGTAACGGGTAATTCTTTCTGCCGGTAAACTGACTGCAATATCAATGTCTAGCGCCTCACGATTAAAGTCCTCTATCACATTGAATGTTCTCAAGTTCACTTTGCGTTAATCTTTGCCTCTAGTTAGTATTTCGATTCATTCTATGCTGAACATTTTTCTTAGATACTTCATTTTATCAAAGTAATAATTGATCTTTGCAAAAATATTAGACAGTGCCCACCGCTATCATTTTATTGTTTTGGTAAAATTGCTATTCATATTGCTGCGGCGATATCTAGCCTTTGGCTGAATGACGACGAATACGATTATAATAGATTTCAATATATTCAAATAGTGCTTTATTAGCCTGCATCCTCGTTTTATAGTAACAACAATGAATAATATGGGGTTTGAGTGTATGAAAAAACTTTCAACAACAGCATTATCAAAGCAGTTTCCTCTTCGACTCATGCTTTGCCTTAGTCCATATTGTAACAATAATTGCTTGAAATCAGCACTGGAATATTGAATTCTTTGGTCACTATGAATGAAGACATTTTTAGGAAAGTGACGCCGAAACAAAGTTTGCTTTAATGTATTACACACTAAATAGCCTGTATCCCTAACATCATGAAGCAGGCTTAGCGCACCCAAACGGGCTTTATGTTGCCAATACTGCTTTTGGATATACTCGCTGAGTTTGGCGGATTTGTTTGCTCTTTTTAACCAAGCATAATAACCTGATGAACTGACACCAAGTAATCGGCATATCCTAGTAACGGGATAGCAGGTTAAATGATTTTTCATATAAGCGTATTTCACCGACTTGGATTGTTGATGATATGCACATGCGCCTTTTTTAGTATATCATTGGCCATTTTCAGTTCTTTAATCTCTTTTTCTAACGCCATAATCCGCTGTTGCTCAGCGGTTAACTCCCGACGGCTGGTTTTATTCGGGGAAAGTTGCCTAATCCATTTATCTAGGGTTGATTTACCCACACCTAGATGGTTGGCAAGTTCGCTGATAGAAAGGTGTGCATTAGATAACGCATAATCCACTGATAGTTGTTTAAATTCAATACTAAATTTTTTGACCATGATATTTGTCTTCTATGATTTTGTTTATATCATAGAGGCGACTTTTGTCCACTTTTTTGGCGAGGATCAGTTTTCATCTTTACATTTCTTTACAAAAAAGTCCGCCAAAAAACTAGCCAACTATTTTATAAATGGTTATACTTTTATCGCTGTAGGAAAACAAGCTTATTAAATAAGCGAATAATTATAAAAATTCAAATAAAACAAAATATTACTTGACACGAGGAACGTAATGCATTATCATTTTAGGCACAAGGCACTGGCAAACCTATGTCTTAAATTTATCAAATAATCCTATTCGACGAGTTTTTACACAAAACTTATTTATATCTTCGAAATTATCGCTCAAATCACCTAAAACAGCTTTGCTAGTATTAGCATTGTTATTATTGTCATCTTCATCGAATTTACAGGCATTGAATGGTAAAATAGCTCGAGCGGGTAATCGTAGTGATGCAATAATAATACCGTCGCCAGTTATCCATTATGCAAGGCCGAATCTATATTTTGGTAAAGGCGAATATGCAGGCCCAGTTGACATATGGAATCAAAATAAAGGCTTTTTAGTACAATCAATCAGTCCTGAATCATACAACCTAAATTTTCCGACTACAGGTGCGCATAATTTATATTTTGATTTACTCATAACTGGAGATATAGAAGAATTGACATGG
This sequence comes from Gilliamella sp. Occ4-3, assembly GCF_001690675.1. Taxonomy (NCBI): domain Bacteria; kingdom Pseudomonadati; phylum Pseudomonadota; class Gammaproteobacteria; order Orbales; family Orbaceae; genus Gilliamella; species Gilliamella sp. Occ4-3. The sequence continues at coordinate 60,460 of NZ_LZHR01000003.1, read as the reverse complement.
GAACCAGTCACGCATGAGGGAATCACTGCGACAGTGACAAATGTTGTAGCGTGGGTTCCTGATGAGGATAGTGGAGTTGTAGCCCGTGTTAAGCTAACAGGTCCAGAGGCAAAAAATCAATGGTACAATCCTCATCCTAACCTAATTACTAAGCCACAGTTACCGCAGACGTTTGAGTTAGTGGGTAGAGATATATATGGCGTTGAGGTAGTAAAATATGGATTTGTGTTGAGACAGTGGTTCGTCAATCGGGGTGAACAATTGAAAACTTATAGTGACCATTTAGCATGGTGTAATAGTTTGGGTTATCGTTTGTCACGGGTAAGGGATTTAACCAATGCAGTTTGTTCTGGTCCAGGACGTTGGTGTCAAGACGCAGTAAGCGCCACACCTAGTTCATCAGGTGCTGATTACCAGCGTAACATAGGCGCTGGCTTTTTCACGGAGTGGGGCCGCATGTACAACTACACTGATGCGGGCTTCGTCGGCCCCTTCTACTGGACGAGCGACGCAACAGGTAGCAGCCAGTTCATTGTCTACTCGACCGACGGCTACGTCACCATCACCGATGCCAGCTTCTCCAGCGGTGGCCTTTGCACCGCACCTTAGTTTTTAGCGTTTAGTTCTTAATCCTTAGGGCGCGGAAGGGGGTTATGGTGCTTGAGGGGATAATATAAAAAAGAATAAAGCCCCAGCGCAAGTTGGGGCGCTGAGCAGGCAAAGCCTGCGAGCCTAGCGCTTTAATGGCAGAAAATCAAAATAGCACCCCGACCGATACGACTTAAAAGCTTGCGCTTTTGTTATTAACTGGCTGTTATTAACTGACTGTTATTAACTGGCTGTTATTAACAAGTTATTATTAAATAACTATTATCAAATAACTATTATCAAATAACTATTATCAAATAACAAAAGCGCTTTTCTTATTTCTTAAAAAGCCAAATTCAATGTAATAAAAAACTAGCCTATAAATGTTTGATTTTATTTAGAAATGCAAATAAAAACTTCAATAAAATCAATAGTCTACCTGAACGATTTTAAAGTAAAAAACACACTTATAGCACCACAATGCTAATATGCTTGCCTTATCACAGCATCAAAATATACCGATAACGAAATAAAGCTAGCACGTCAAACTGGGCTGTTGGGTGTGTTTGTGTTTTAGATGTTATCAGCAATATTAATCATTCCGTAAAAATCAAAAAGTCCTAAAGCTAATACCCTATTTTAATTATAAAATTCACCTATCTATAAAACCGAATCGTTTTCATCTTTACATTTCTTTACAAAAAAGTCCGCCAAAAAACTAGTCAATCATTCCTTAAACGGTTATACTTTCATCGTTTTAGAAAAATGAGCTTATTAAATAAGCGAATAAACATAAAAATTCAAATAAAACAAAATATTACTTGACAGGTGAAACGAAATGCAGTACCATTTTAGGCACAAGGCACAAGGCACAAGCACTGGCAAACCTATGTCTTAAATTTATCAAATAATCCTATTCGACAAGTTTTTACTCGAAATTTATTTATATCGTCGAAATCATTTCTCGAATTATTATCGAAATTATCCACAAAACTATCTTTAAAAATTCCATTGGCATTAGCGCCGTTGTTGTTATTGCCGTACTCTTTAGAATCGCAGGCATTATCGGCCACGACTTCTGAGCGCATTCATGGTACTGCGCCTTATTTAACCTTTGATGGCGGTGTTACTAAAGTGACTAAAACAGAGGACTTATTAGGTATTAAGTTATCAGATGGTCGAACATTTACATCGCAAAATAATTCTTCATCACCGACAGCGCCAATCGAGTTACCTAATGTAGGGGATACTTTTGCTGATATTGAAATGATAGTTCCGTCATCAAGTGACTCAATAAATATAAATGACTTAGTAACACAAGGTAAATGGGGCGATGATGATGGGGATGGACAGGGAGCAGATGGAGTCACCGCATCAGGAAGTATATCGTTAGTAATAAAAGATAAAGATGGCAATACCGTTAATCGTAGTGATACATTAAGTCTATGTAAGGCACCTTATAAAGTAACCTTAGATAGTTCAGGGGGTGCTTTAGAGACTCGTTATGGCATGCCGAATAGTAGTACGTTTAGAGGAGGAACAGTGGAGTATTATATCACTCCGCCGTCATATCCTGTTATTTGTTCGGTCAGACCAAATTTGACGTATGGTGGCACAACTATCAATACTGCCGACAATCCACGCTATGCAGGCCCATCTAATATATGGAGTCCTACTAAGGGCTTTCTAACTCAATCAACAAACCCATCATCTTACGACCGAAATTTCCCAACAACAGGTGCAGATGGCTTGTATTTTGATTTGCTTATTGCTGGGGTAGATGCAAGTCAGTTGATTTGGACAGTTAACACAAGTGGTAGCATAAGTGCAACGGTGAGTTGGACAAAGCCGCGTACAGGAATATTAAACAGCCCAGATGGAGTCACGATACCAGCTGATAGATGGATTACTGATAAATCCAAGAATGTAACACGGGTAACGTTGCATGGTCCAGAGGCAAGAAGCCAGTGGGGCAATCCCAGTCCTAGTCAAATTACCGTACCATCTTTGCCGCAGACATTTGAGTTGGTCGGAAGGGATAGAGGTGGTAATGAGGTGAGGTATGGCTTTGTGTTGAGGCAGTGGTTCGTCAGTCGGGGAGGTAAGATAGATAACCATTCTAATCAAACCACATGGTGTAATAGTTTGGGTTATCGAATGCCACGGGTAAGAGATTTAACCAATGCGAAGTGTGGTCTAGATAGTAATAATTTCCCATGTAAAAATGGCATAGATGGCGCCACGCCTAGCTCATCAGGTAATCATTACCAGCGTAACATAGGAGCAGGATTTTTCACGGAGTGGGGCGGCATGGTCTTCTACAGTGATGCGGGATTTTGCGCAGGCTATTACTACTGGACAAGTGACGTAATAGGTAGCAATGACAATGACTTCTTCTCTGTCGACGAGCGTAGCGGCGTCGTCACATATACACCATTTTATGTCCCTTACGCTGTTTGCACCGCACCTTAGTTTTTAGCGTTTAGTTCTTAATCCTTAGGGTGCGGAAGGTGGTTATGGTGCCTGAGGGGATAATATAAAAAAGAATAAAGCCCCAACGCAAGTTGGGGCGCTGAGCAGGCAAAGCTTGCGAGCCTTGCAAATTTATGGTTCGCCAATAAGTAGTTAAATGTTGATTTTATCCGTAATAAATCAGCAAAAAATTAATCAACTTTATTTTAGCCTTAATTTAGTTACGTTTATGCCGATTTTATGTATATAATTAACGTAAATTCATCTATTGTGTATTATTATGGCTAATGTATCTTCGTTTCACCAAAAGCAAAGCACTATTTTTGTCGCATTTCTAGTCACAACTTTTATTGTCGGTATTGCTGGTGCTTTACAATCTCCTACTTTAAGTCGATTTTTAACTTTTGAAGTTAATGTTAATTCACGGCTAGTTGGACTTTTTTTTTCTGTTAATGCTTTAGCCAGTATTGTGGGTAGCTTTCTATTAGCTAAATATTCCGATAAAAAGGGCGATAGGCGTTATATTGTTATATTTTGCTGTTTAATGGGCATTGCTAATAGCATTACTTTTGCGTTTACACGTCATTATTTGGTGTTAATTACGCTGGGTGTTTTGTTTGCTGCGTTATCGTCTGCTGCTATGCCACAAATTTTTGCTTTAGCACGCGAATATGCCGTTAAAACTGGGCGTAATGTTGTGGCATTTAATTCACTTATTCGAGCTCAACTTTCGCTTGCTTGGGTATTTGGCCCACCAATTTCTTTTGGCTTAGCTATTAATTTTGGTTTTACGGCAATGTATTTAACGGGCATGTGCATGTTTATGGTCGCGATGCTGTTTGTTGCTATTTTTTTGCCTTCGGTTGAAAAAAATCCCACCTCACAACTAAATAACGAAGCAGAGTTACAAGCGGCTAATCAACCACTTTGGAAGAATAGAAATGTGCTTTGTTTATTGCTATCTACGGTATTTATGTGGACAGCAAATATGATGTATATTATTGATATGCCAATTTATGTTGATGTTGTATTACATCTTTCAGATTCATTGCCGGGTGTATTGATGGGGCTTGCTGCTGGTATCGAAATTCCAGTTATGCTCATCGCTGGATATTTAGTGCCACATTTAGGTAAACGAAATCTATTTTTTATTGCGATTGTTTGCGGTTTGATTTTTTATCTTGGTATGATTTTTTGTACTGGTAAATATGCCTTATTAGCATTACAGCTCTTTAATGCTCTATTTATTGGTATTGTAGCTAACATTGGTATTATCTATTTTCAGGATTTATTGCCTACCCGAATGGGAGTGGCTTCTACTTTATTTAATAATGGTATTATTTTCAGCATAATTATAGCTGGAATGTTGCAAGGATTTGTATCAGAAGCCTATGGACATGAGGTTATCTATTGGATTGCGTTAGTTATGGTTGCGATATCATTGTTATTCTGTACGTTGGTGAAAGATGTAAAAACTAACGTGGGCTGAAAGTAGATGAATAGTTAGATAATTAATAACAAAATCAATAGTAAATAGATAATTAAGTGTAATTTGTCTTCTTAATAGTTAGGAAGACAAATTACTGAAACAATTAAAGATTAGATGTGTTTAATAGTTTTTCATAAAAGGCATAATCGGTCCTTTCATAACCCAATGGCGTAATAGCAATAAAGTTGGCATTAGCGGCATCAAGTTCTTTATTGTCATCAAGTATTTGTAAATTGCGTTTTGCTCTAAACCAAAAGTAATCATTACCTTCGGGATCTTGTGTTGGTATCACCATAAAACGACTTACATCGCTATCGCCTTGTTTTGTTATTTTCAAACCTTTAATTTGTTGTGCTGTACATGCAGGAAAATTAACGTTAAAACAAATATTTTGCGCAGATGGTAACGAAAGTAATTTAGCAATAACTGTTTGAGCGTGATGTTTAGCACAACTCCAGTCAGTTGGCTGGTTATCTTCACTGGTTAATTGACTCAATGCAATTGCAGGAATGCCCAAAGCCATAGCCATCATTGCCGCACCAACCGTGCCAGATAACACTGTTTCAAATCCTACATTTGAACCATTATTAATTCCAGATAGTACTAGATCGGGTAGGTTGTTAGCCATCAAATATTTAATTGCAAATAGTGAGCAATCGGCAGGTGTGCCATAAACGGCAAATTCTTGTTTTCCACGTTGAACAACTCTAAATGGCGTTTTTAAGCTCACTGAACAAGATACTCCACTTTGATCTATGGCTGGTGCAACTACCCAAACCTCGTGAGCTATATTTTTTGCCACTTCTTGCAATAGTTTAATACCTGGTGCATCAAAGCCATCATCATTGACTAGTAAAATGCGATTAACTAACTTTTTTAACATATTATTTCCTTATTGAGCAAATGTATTACATTCGTTAATTGCACCGCTATCAAACCCACGTTTAAACCAAGTATAACGTTGCTTAGATGTACCATGGGTAAAACTATCAGGTACAACATAACCTTCATTTTGTTGTTGCAAGCGATCATCACCAATGGCTTTTGCGGTGTTTAAAGCTTGTTCAATATCACCTTCATCCAGCCGATTTTGCTGTTGCATTGCATTGCCCCACATGCCAGCAAAACAATCGGCCTGGAGTTCTAATTTAACCGACAATTGGTTATTTGTGATTGTGGACTGACCTTGTTTTAATTGTTCAACGTGGCTAAATGTGCCTAGCAAATTTTGGACATGATGACCAACTTCATGCGCAATTACATAACCTTGAGCAAAGTCGCCACCACCACCGAGTCGCTGTTTCATCTCTTGATAGAAAGACATATCTAGATAGACAGTTTTGTCAATACTACAATAAAATGGTCCCATAAAGGTTTGACCAGTGCCACAAGATGTTCTTGTAGAGCCTTTATAAAGTACTAACTTAGGGGGAGTATAGGTTTTACCTAAACGTTGAAATTCTTGATGCCAATAATCTTCAGTACTTGCTAAAATGATAGACGTAAATTTGACGGCATCTTCATCATCAATTGAATATTGATTAGTATTTTGTTCGGTACTGTTCGTACTAATTAGTGTTGAATCTAGCAAGCCAGTTAAATCAACACCATAATAGCCAGCAATTAACACTACAATAAATAAAACAATCTTACCTTTACCACCAATTGGAAGTCTTGTTCCTATTTCACTTCCTGATTGTGAGCGACGATCTTCAATGTTATCGCTCTCTCGTTGGTCTCTCCAGCGCATAGGAATTACCTTGTCAGTTTTAGTTTAATTATTTTAATGGATAACAAATAAGTATTCTAGATTAAGTTATTAGCGTTGTTATAAATTGAACCAATTAACTGTATAAAAATAGGTAAAGTATTTGTTTGTAAATTTGGTTATTTCTTGCTTTTTTTAGGTATATAATAGAATTCATACCATTATATCTTTATACTAATATTTGGGTATTGTTATGCCATATTTATTTCTTACTTTGGCTGCTTGTTTTTGGGGTGGTAATTACGTTGTTGGACGTGTTTTAGTTACTCAAGCCGATCCTATGGTAATATCCGAAGGTCGTTGGGTTATTACTGCGCTGTTATTATTGTGTTTATATCAACGTCAAGTTCGTAATGACTTATCCAAAATTAGAAAATCAATTGGTCCCATTTGTTTGTTAGCCATTTTTGGGCAGATTTTATTTCCATTAACACTTTATGTTGGATTGCAATATACCTCATCGCTTAATGCATCAATTTACCTTTCAGCAACACCATGTATGGTGTTGGTTATGAATAAATTGTTATTTAATGATACGATTTCAAAAAATAATATTTTAGGCGTGCTATTTAGTACAATTGGCGTGATTTATTTGATTTTACAAGGAAATCTAACTAATTTAAGTGAGTTGAGTAATATTAATAAAGGGGATTTATGGGCAATGGCATCAGCAATGAGCTGGGCTTGTTATAGTGCATTTATACGGTTAAAAGATAAATCTATATCTGGCAATGCTTTTGTGACTGTTAGTGCCGTGTTAGGTTCGGTCATGTTACTTCCTGTTGCGTTAGTGTATTTTTATTTTTACCCAGTTTCCAACCTAGCACATTATACCTCAACAAGTTTTTTGCTTGGCTTATTATATATTGCTATTTTTGCGTCTTGGTTATCTTATTTATTTTGGAATAAAGGTATTATGGATATTGGCGCAACACGTGGGCAAATCTATACTCATATTATCCCTTTGTCAGCAGGAATTTTCAGTATTCTATTTTTACATACTCCAGTTGCGTATTTTCATATTGTGTCGATAGTACTAATAGTTATTGGGATCTATTTTTGTTCACGGAAATAGTTAATAATGCAAACAGCCGTTTTTAAAATAGCTTTAGTATTAACTTAAAAATCAAGAAAATTTTACAAAATGAGGTTATTTTGCTATAATTAGCATTCATTTTTCACAAAAAGGAATTGTTTTGTTGTTATTTAGTAGAAATTAAAACAAACAATAAAACATTAGTTTTTGCTTTTTTATTATCCTCTTTTTTTATCTTTGCTGTATTTTGCTTCAATTTTAATTAACTGATAAACACTTTTTCAAAGTGTAATCTAAAAAGTATTGTTCTTTGTGTATTAAAAGGTAACCGTTTACCTTGTTGCATCATTCCTTTTTATTATTTGTATGTAAACAGGCGGTATTTTATGAAAAAAATAAGACAGTCCCAAAATAAACCATTAAACATCAACGATATTACTATAATTGATGATAGCAAGTTAAAAAAAGCCATTACCGCAGCAGCACTTGGTAATGCGATGGAGTGGTTTGATTTTGGTGTATATGGCTTTTTAGCCTATGTTTTAGGGCAAGTATTTTTCCCTGATGCATCCCCTAGTGTGCAAATGGTTGCTGCACTCGCCACGTTTTCCGTACCATTTTTAGTTCGGCCGTTAGGCGGTTTAGTGTTTGGGATCCTTGGTGATAAATTTGGACGCCAAAAAGTATTATCAATAACCATCATTATTATGTCGTTAAGCACTTTTTGTATTGGTTTAATTCCTTCTTATGCCTCAATTGGTATTGTTGCGCCAATATTATTATTGCTAGCTAAATTTGCGCAAGGATTTTCAATAGGGGGTGAATATTCTGGTGCGGCTATATTTGTTGCTGAATATTCGCCAGATCGCAAACGTGGTTTTATGGGGAGTTGGTTAGATTTTGGTTCGATTGCTGGTTTTTTAGTTGGCGCAGGTTTAGTCGTGCTTTTATCTAGTATTCTTGGCAAAGTTGCATTTCATGATTGGGGCTGGAGAATTCCATTTTTATTCGCTTTACCGCTAGGACTAATTGGGCTTTACTTACGTCATGCATTAGATGAAACACCTGCATTTCAACAGCATACTGATTTGATGGATCAAAATGTTCGCGATCATATTACCAATCAACCTAAAATGACTTTCAAACAGATTTTTATCAAATATTGGAAAAGCCTATTAGTCTGTGTAGGGTTAGTGATTGTTACTAATGTGACTTATTATATGTTGCTTACCTATATGCCTAGTTATTTATCTCATAACTTAAATTACGATACAGATCATGGCGTACTAATTATTATTGCTATCATGATAGGTATGTTATTTGTTCAACCATTAATTGGTTTTATTAGCGATAAAATAGGTCGCAGGCCGTTCATTATTGGGGGAAGCTTAGGTTTATTAATTCTTGCTTATCCGTCATTTGTTATGATCAATAGTGATATTATAGGTCTTATCTTTTTAGGATTATTGATTTTAGCTGTATTACTTAACTGTTTTACTGGTGTTATGGCCTCAATTTTACCGGCTATCTTTCCGACTAGTATTCGTTACAGTGCTCTAGCTATATCATTTAATATCTCGGTATTAGTTGCTGGCGCTACTCCAACAGTGGCGGCTTGGTTGGTTGAAGAAAGTAATAATTTATACATGCCAGCTTATTATTTAATGGTTGTAGCATTAGTGGGTTTACTTACAGGCATAAAAATGAAAGAAACCGCAAACCGTCCACTCCGCGGCGCAACGCCTGCAGCATCAGACAGGTCAGAGGCAAAAGAAATATTATCAGATCACTTTGACTCAATAGAACAAAGAGTCGAAGATATAGAACAGCAGATCGAAACATTACAACAACAGCGTCAGAATTTAGTCGATCAACATCCTAAGTTAGATTGATTTTTTTATTTTTTGGGTTTTGTATATTTTGTTTAACATACAAAACCCAAATTTAATAAAATCAAAACGATACATAAGTAATTTTTAACGATAAAATTGACACATCATATAAATAGCTAAAACACTGCCAACCCTTTTTTTTATTAATAAATAAAAGTAAATAAAAACAAAGTATTATAAAACCGCTATAAAAAAGGGTTTTTGAAAACAGAAATCCTATTTGCCTTTTGCTAAACAGGGTTTATAGTATATCGGTTTCTAGTTTACCGCCGCATAGGCGGTTTAGAAAGCCAGTTAAACTTTGTGCTAATAACTACCTCTGTTTACCGCCGCATAGGCGGTTTAGAAAGATGAGGCGCCTCAGCTTAGTGCAGAATTAATGTTTACCGCCGCATAGGCGGTTTAGAAATTATCAACTGCTTTAATTCTTCTGTAGTATCCGTTTACCGCCGCATAGGCGGTTTAGAAATCACCGTTCCAGCTATCAAATTCGGAAGTTGGGTTTACCGCCGCATAGGCGGTTTAGAAAAAATAAATATTATTATTATCAAATCTAGCTAGGTTTACCGCCGCATAGGCGGTTTAGAAAAATCGGGCCAAGTCGTTTAATCGCTCTTGCTCGTTTACCGCCGCATAGGCGGTTTAGAAATACTCAGTTAAGAGCATTAAATAGTTAATTTTGTTTACCGCCGCATAGGCGGTTAGAAATTCTGGCATTATTATTTTTAACAGCATGACGTTCACAGCTATATAACAGCTTGATTTTATTCAAAATTATTAAGTTAAAAAATAAAATCAATATTCTACCTGATTGATTTTATATAAAAATGTACCGATAATTAAGTGCGCTAAACAAGAGCGATAAATATGTGTAATTTTGGCACAATGTAAAAAATAAAAGAGTTTGAAAGTTTACTGTGAAAAAACTATTTGCACATTAACTTACTATGATATTGTCGACGATATTCGGTTGGTGTTCGTTCTGTCTTTTTTTTAAAAATCCGACAAAAATAATTACTATCTTTAAACCCCGATGCTAGAGCAATTTCTTTTATATTTAGATCATAATCCTTTAGTAGCGATTTTGCATATTCTAAGCGAATATGATTTAGATATTCATTTAACCCTATTTTTCCCTCGCTTTGAAATAGATGTGATAAGTAATTGGGTGAAATGTAAAACATATTAGCTAAAAAGTCGCGTGTAATATTCTCACGAAAGTGAGTATCAATATATTGGCGAATGGCTTCATATAGGCAAGTAGTTTTGGATGATGTTTTGATATTGATATTTAACAAATCGAGCGTGTTGCTAAGTAAACTGTGAATAAGATAGTAAGCAGTTTGATTTTGTTTACATGATTGGTTTTGCCAGATAAGTTCGGTCAGAGCTTGAATAATAAATGTACCAACCCGCGGGCCTCGTCTTGGTGTGTTAATTTGCCCAAGCGGAATTAGTAGTGTGCCATCCCAATGCAATAGGCTTATACCAATTTGTTGTTTACCAAACAATATGTTTAATGAAGTAACAGGGCTTGTCCAAATGGGTTTGTTCCAGCTTTGAGCGGAAATATATAAAAGATCATTAGTTGATAATATTTTTTCAATAACTTTGCCATTACTATCTGCCCATAGCATCTGTTGCTTTCCTTCTAATATAATTTCAATTCTAGGAAAGTTGACTTGGTAGGCAAGTAAAGGAGGACAAGTATTACTATTGGCAAAATAGATATGATTGATTGACTCTGGGTTATTGACTAGTTTAGCTAGTTTTTCGTTAATGATTTTTGTCATAAATTAAGTTAATGATAAATCAAGTGTGTACTATCGTTTAGATTATATACGCATATGGAAAAGATGAAAATAAGTATAAATTTTTGTTTTATTTAATAAGTTAATGTTAATTTTTCGTTGTGTGATCTAAGTCTCAATTTCTTATTTAGCGTACAAAAATCCAGTAAATGACAAAATTGTCTTCTAGGCGGTTGGATCAGTTTTTTTTACTATAGCTGTAACGCAAAATTTGTAATACAAAGAGCGTTATATGTATACGTTAATAGATATTTGTTGGTTTTAGCTAGGAGTTAACCATGGAATTATATTTAGATACCGCCGATCTTGTCGCCGTTAAACGTTTAGCTAAGGTGTTACCTATTAGTGGGGTTACCACTAATCCAAGCATTGTAGCAAAATCGGGCAAGCCAATTTTTTCGTTATTAGATGAATTACAGGAAGTATTGGGTTCAGATAAATTACTATTTGCTCAGGTACTTTCAAGTAATGCTGATGAAATGATAAAAGAAGCTTATCAGCTTAGAAAAGCAGTACCATCGATTGTGACTAAAATTCCTGTTAATGCTCAAGGATTGATTGCAATTAAAGAATTAACCCAGCAAGGAATTCCAACTTTGGGAACGGCTGTCTATGGTGCAGGGCAGGGATTTTTAGCTGCATTAGCAGGGGCTAAATATATTGCACCTTATGTTAATCGCATTGATGCTCAAGGCGGAAATAGTAAAGATACAGTACTGGAATTACAAAAATTGTTAGATTTGCACTGCCCACAATCGCTGGTATTAGCCGCAAGCTTTAGAACACCAAGGCAAGCGTTAGACTGTATACTTGCTGGTTGTAAGTCTATTACGTTGCCAGTGGATGTGGCTGAGCTATTTATTTCTGATCCAGCTGTTGATGCGGCGATTACTAAGTTTGATCAAGACTGGTGTAATGCTTTTGGTACGTTATCGTTTTAAATTTATTTTTTAGTTTGACTTTTTCTAAACTTGTTTCATCGCTTTTGGGTTAAACAAGTTTATCTATTTTTTCAATTATAAAAATAGCATTATTCTAATATATTTTGTTGTATGATGATGGCATCTAGCAATAAATTTAGGGATCAGTTGATGGATGAAAAAATAGGAAAAATCAAATTCAATAAGAAAGTCATCGTTAATGCGTTATTAACGGTATTGAATATTGAAAAAATATCTCCCAGTTTTATTCGCATACAGTTTAGTAGCGATAAACCAGTAAGTATTGATCCATTATGGGTTTGTCCGTATTTAAAATTGCTTTTTCCTGATCCTTCAACCAATGTAATTACTTTCCCTAAACTTGATGATAATAATAAAATCGCTGTTGGTGATAAGCAATGTCAGCTAGTCCGTAGTTATAGTGTGCGCGAATTTGAGCGTGCCTCTAATCAATTTTTTGTTGATTTTGCTGTTCATGATACAGGTTTGGCTTCAGTGTGGTCGCAAAAAGCTAAGGTTGGTGACCAAATCGGTTTGATTGCGGCAGCTAGCAAGTTGCGATTTACTGATAATTGTTTGGTGTTAATGGGGGATATTTCGGCTGTGCCCGCCATATGTTATACGCTTGAACATCTTCCCCAAAATCAGAAGGCTTTTGCCTTTATACAGGTTAATTATAAAAGTGATATAGTGCCGTTGCCAGATAATAAAAATATTAAGGTGAATTGGTTTATACAAAATAGGGATAATCCCTTTCAATTAGTTGATGCGGTAATTAATGCTGATTTATCAGAGCAAAATAAGTTGTTGTTTTGGGGAGGAATGGAGCGTTCGTTGGCACAATCTGTGCGTCATGCTATTAAAGATAAATATGTACATTTGTCGCCTGATGCTTTTCATATTACTAGTTATTGGCGAGAAGGTTTCGCCGAAGGCGAATTTAAACATCGTGAATAATTAACGGTTACTTTTATGAATATTCTTGCTCATTTACATTTGGCTACGATAGCACGTAGTTCGTTGATTGGTAATACAGTAGCTGATTTTGTTAAAGGTGATCCTTATTTAATTTATAACTCTAATATTGCCGATGGCATTATGCTACACCGTAAAATTGATAGATTGACCGATAGCCTGCTTGAAGTTAAGAAAGCTAAGCTGCTGTTTAGAAAATCGCATCAGCGAGTTGCACCCATTACATTAGATATTGTGTGGGATCATTTTTTGTCAAAGCATTGGGCTAATTATGGTTTGTTATCGAGTGTGTCTCAATTTAATCAAGTAACAAAAGCTCATATCCAACCTTATATTGACGTTTATCCGGCAGATTATCAGCATTTTATGAATTCAATGTGGCAAGGGGAGTGGCTCGAAAATTATGCTTCTATTGACTTTGTTGGTAATGTCCTTAGTGGCATGGCAAATAGACGACCAAAATTATATTTGTTAAAAGAAACAATTGTTGATGTTAAGCTGCATTATGCTCAATTAGAGTCGTTATTTTTTTTGTTATATCCCAAAATCTGTTTAATAGTAAAAGATAGCACCAGCTAAACTGGATTTTGGTGCTACCAGTTCAAGCCGCTGTGCTTAAACCAGTAGTGTTTTAGATATTTACTGTTAATTTGGCAATATCAGTTTGCCATCCGTTTTTTGGATAATGCTGTTGCTATTTGGCGTTTGGGCTATCGGTTTTAGGTTGTTGTTGGTTATTTGTGGCGCATAACCACTTTTGCCTCCACGAGTTTTAGTACGTACAACTTGGCTTACTGGTAGCGTAGCGTTGTTGGTTAAGTTAGCCCATAACCACTCGATGGCATCTTCGCCATAATAATCAATTGGTAGTAATGTGTTGTCAAATGGGGCTCTGCCATCTAAGTAGCTGGCATTTTCTACTTCAATGTATCGCAGTTGTGATTGTTTACCTTCAACCAAGCTGTTTAATGCGACATAAGCGCGCGATGTATAGTTTGGTAATTGTTTAACATTGTTCCGACCATGGACAATAAAGGTTTTTATACCATGTAAGTTACCCGATGCCATAACTTGTTTTATGCCTTCGTTAACTCGTGGTTCTTGTGATTTTTTATAAACACAGATCGATCCTTTGGTGCCGTAATCGATTGTATTTTTCGTTTGCGAGCTAGAATAAAATTCACGTCTTGGGGTGTTGAGATCTTCGTTTTCAACTAGATCCAAAACCGTTGCATTACGGCCATTCCAAAGCGGTAAATGACCGTTAGCCATTCCCCATATTTGTTCAAACGAAATTTCTTTTAATGGTGCAACTTTTCCTGTGTTGTTAATTGGGTTTTGCTGGGTGCTTGCTACCGAAAAATTGCACATATTTTCGGTGACACTATATTTGCCATAGGCACTAATATATTGATAAGGTAGACCAATGGATTCAGTGTAGTAAAAATAGGGTAGTTGGATGTCCATTTCTGGTGTCCAACCATTTTTATGTAGTTTTTCTAGCGCTTCTTTTGGTGTTCCTGTAGTAAGTAACTTTGCTTTTTTAAGGGCGCTACAGCGCTCTTGTGAATAAAGAAAATAATCCGCATAAGGTACATAAGCATCGTCTTTATAAGCTGTTATGGCTGGTATGGCACATGGTATATATAACGCACCATAAGCACTGTAATTAGCAATGGATTTGGCTTCTAACTTTTGCGAGTTGTTGTTGCCGATTTTGAGTTTAACTGAGGCTTTGTCAAGATTTGGTTGAATTTGTGGATTAACTGCAACAATACCGTCAATCATATTTTGATCATCTAATTCGCCAGCTTTTAATGCTGCTCCACCACCATCACTTGCGCCATAGACTAAAACCAGAGTGTTGTCTTTGTTAAATATAGCTTGATCATTCGGTGAAAACATAATATTAAGTTCATAAAAAGCAAATTCTAGGGATTTTAATACGTGTTCCCCCCAGCGGGCTTCGGCATTGAGTTGCGAGTGTAGTTGTTTTATAGCATAGCGATGGGGATATTTTTTGATATATTTTTCTTTATTATTAATCGAAGGAGAGAATAAGATGTTACCGCTTTGTACTTCTCCCCAAACGGTGAATCCAAGTTTGCGTTCAATATCATAAATGCCGTTACCTAGCCCTTTGTCGTTATATACTACTGCACAGTTGTGACGGAGTCCCCATAATCCACGAATCTGTATATCTTTGGTATTAAATATTCCATCCGAATCACTAGCAGGAACCGCAACAATGCAAGGTTTATTTTTGTTAAAATCAAGTGGAATTTGTAGCAACATGCCAACACCGTCTTGTCTTTGTACGGCTGATATTTCGGTACCTGCAATTTTACCGTCAAACAAAGGAGTTAGTTCTTGCTTTCTAAAACCAAATAGTGTTCCTTCACCAATTTTGGTGTCAATATAGCGATTTAGTTTGGCTTGTCGGCGTTCTTGAAAGTTTGGTTTAGCTGGAATTTCAACTTCTGGCACGATAATAGTGGTTGATAATGGGGTAAACCCAAGCCCAGCTGTAACAAGGTCATCACTATCACCATCATAATAAGCTAATGTATTGCGGACTAGCCACTTTGGTTTTTTAATTGTGTTATCAATTGGGGATGGCGTGCTGCTGTTAGTTTCAGTATCGGTTGTTATAGTTGTGGTTGACGTTGCCGTTTTGCCGTCAGCTTTTGTGTTAGAGGTGGTTGATTTTGTGGTATTGGACTGTGCCATTAATGGCATAGTAACAGCGGCAAAAAATATCAATGAGGCTAACGTTCTTAATTTTATCTTTTTCATTTTCAATACCATGCAATGTTATTCTGTTACATAAAATCTTAATAAAAAATTAGGTATATGCTAGTTAACACTTTATATAGTTTTAATTTTTTGAGGTGTAATTATACACTATATTTTTGTTATGCGTTATTAGGTAAATTGAGATTGCAAATTGCCCAAAAGGCAGCAATGATTTTCTCTGATAACCTTCTTTTTTGTACACAAATACCAACATCAAACGGTTCCATTAAGTTTGTTGACCATTCGGTTATGCGCTCTCTTATTCGTTCAGGGCTATTGTCCATTACGACTTTAGGTAATAAGGCTACCCCACAACCTAAAGCAACCATCGATACAATGGCTTCGTGTCCTGCGACCGTAGCATAAATTTTGGGATTAGAAATTTTTCTTTGCTTAAACCATAAATCAATACGGTGGCGACTAGGGCCATGTTCAGGCAATATAAAGGGAATATTATGCCAGTCAGGCTGTTTTTGATGTAATCTGTCACTAAACGTGCTATTAAGTTTAGGTATTAGCAATACCATTTCAATTTCGCCAAATTTTAAAAACTCAATACCAGTAGGGAGCTGTTTTGGTTTGCCTGCTATAGCTAAATCGGCTTCATTTGCTTGAATTTTCTTTACAGCGTCAGCAGCATCACCCGTTGATAGTTTGATTTCAACTAGAGGATAGTGGATCCTAAAGCGATCAAGTATTTCAGGTAGATGGCTATATGCAGCGGTGACTGAACAAAATAGAGTGAGTTCACCGACAATTTGTTGGTTAGATTGATCTAAATCATATTTTAGTTGTTGGTGCATATTTATTACTTGTTGAGCAAAACGTTTAACTTTTTCACCCTCCGAAGTGATTTGTACTTGCCTATTGTCGCGAATAAATAGCGGGTGACCAAAATGTTCTTCAAGTCGTTGGATCTGCCTTGATAAGGTTGATGGACTAACATGCATAGCATTTGCCGTTATACCAAAGTGACAGGTTTCGCATAAATGTAAATACAATTTTAAATCACGAATGTTCATAGCAAATCCCAGTTTTATACTTAAACACATAGTTACCTGAAACTTTTTAACAAAAAGCAGTAAATAGTGCATTACTTATTAAGTCAAATATTATGCATAGATAAATAAATAAGGCAAATAACGTTGCATATAACATCAATAGCAAAACAGACAGATACCTGCTAAAATATGTGATTATTTTTGTGTGAGTTAAAACAGTTTTATGACAGAACAAGCTTATTTAGACGAAGTTAATGCACGTCGCACTTTTGCAATTATTTCTCACCCCGATGCTGGTAAAACAACCATTACCGAAAAGGTATTGTTATTTGGTCATGCAATTCAAACAGCTGGTACAGTTAAAGGCCGTGGCGCTAATGCCCAGCATGCTAAGTCAGACTGGATGGAAATGGAAAAGCAACGTGGTATTTCAATTACTACATCTGTGATGCAGTTTCCTTATAATGACTGCTTAGTTAATTTATTAGACACTCCAGGGCACGAGGATTTTTCTGAAGATACTTATCGTACGCTAACAGCGGTTGATAGTTGTTTGATGGTAATTGATGCAGCAAAAGGGGTTGAAGATCGTACTCGCAAATTAATGGAAGTGACACGATTACGCAATACACCAATTTTAACCTTTATGAATAAGTTAGACCGTGATATTCGCGATCCAATGGAACTGCTTGATGAGGTTGAAAACGAGTTAAATATTATGTGCGCCCCTATTACTTGGCCGATTGGTTGTGGCAAGTTATTTAAAGGTGTTTACCATTTAGCTAAAGACGAAACTTACCTTTACCAATCAGGGAAAGGTCATACAATACAAGAGGTCCGAATTATTAAAGGGTTAACTAACCCTGATTTGGATTTAGCGGTGGGTGATGATTTAGCGCAGCAACTGCGTGAAGAGCTTGAATTAGTGCAAGGCGCATCAAACGAATTTGATTTAGATGCTTTCTTGTCAGGCGATTTAACGCCAGTCTTTTTTGGTACGGCATTGGGTAATTTTGGCGTTGATCATATGCTTGATGGTTTAACAGCTTGGGCACCAACTCCTCAACCTCGTCAAACCGATAAGCGCGAAGTCGAATCATCAGAAGAAAAGTTCAGTGGTTTTGTTTTTAAAATTCAAGCCAATATGGATCCTAAACATCGTGACCGCGTTGCATTTATGCGCATTGTATCGGGTAAATATGAAAAGGGTATGAAGTTACGACATGTACGCATTGCTAAAGATATCAATATTTCTGACGCCTTAACGTTTATGGCAGGTGATCGTGAACATGTTGAAGAAGCCTATGCTGGTGATATCATTGGTTTACATAATCATGGCACGATTCAAATAGGCGATACTTTTACACAAGGTGAAGATCTAAAATTTACAGGCATTCCTAACTTTGCACCAGAACTGTTTCGTCGAATTCGTCTTAAAGATCCACTTAAACAAAAGCAGTTATTAAAGGGGTTAGTTCAATTGTCCGAAGAGGGTGCTGTACAAGTGTTTCGTCCATTAACCAATAATGACTTAATTGTGGGAGCTGTAGGGGTGCTACAATTTGATGTGGTGGTTGCTCGTTTAAAATCAGAGTATAACGTTGAAGCCATTTATGAGCCAGTTAATGTGACAACAGCGCGTTGGGTTGAGTGCTCAGATGTGAAAAAACTGGAAGAGTTTAAACGAAAATGTGAACAAAATTTGGCCTTAGATGGCGGGGATAATCTATCTTATGTGGCACCAAGTATGGTTAATTTAAATTTAACTCAAGAAAGATATCCTGATATTGAGTTTAGAAAAACTCGAGAACATTAATTGTATTCATCACAAAATAGCGGAATCTATCATTATGTTTAAGCATTTTGATACATCCGCTTCTTTCTTTTTAACCGTATTTTTTTGATGATAAAGTCAAGCGAGTGAATATTATGGATTTGAAAAATAAAAAAATAGTCAATTTAATAATTAGTAGTGTTATTGGATTATTAACTATGACTACTTCACCGATATTGTTTGCTATTGAAAATAAGCTTGTGAGCCCAGTTTTGTTAGAAAAAGTTCAGCAAAGCGAGCGCGATAAGCGTCAATATGAAGTGGTTGAGCTAGCAAATAAAATGCGAGTGTTACTTGTTTCAGATCCTAATGCTGTAAAATCACTGGCATCATTAGCACTGCCTGTCGGCTCGTTGCAAGATCCCAAAGAGCAACAAGGGTTGGCTCATTATGCTGAACATATGGTATTAATGGGATCGAAAAATTATCCAGAACCAGCAAGCTTTTCTCAATTTTTAAGTCGTCATTCGGGAAGTTATAATGCTAGCACTGCAGCACATAGAACGGCTTTTTATTTTGAAGTTGAAAATAGCGCATTTGATAAAGCACTGGATTATTTAGCTGATGCTATTGCTGAGCCCAATTTAGATCCTAAATTTGCCGATAAAGAACGTAATGCAGTTAACGCTGAATTGACAATGGCCAGATCAAATGATGGTTTTAGGATCGGGCAAGTTGATTCTGAAACAATTAATCAAAACCATCCAGCTTCTCAATTTTCAGGCGGTAATTTAGAAACGTTAAGTGATAAAGAAAATAGTAAATTACAAGATGCTTTAGTGAATTTTCATAAAGATTATTATTCAGCCAATATTATGGTTGGAGTGATGTATAGCAATCAGTCGATCAATAAATTGACAAAATTAGCTGAAAATAGTTTTGGTAAAATCCCTAATAAAAATATTAATGCCCCAATAGTTGATAAACCCGCTATAACACCAAATGTGTTAAATAAACAAATTTCTATGGTACCAGCACAACCCAAAAAGCTATTGTTTTTACAGTTTCCGATTGAAAATAACTTGGCTAAATTTGCTGATAAAACCGATGAGTATATTACTTATTTAATCTGTAACAGTAGTCATAATACGTTGTCTGATCAGTTACAAAAACAAGGTTTAATTGAAGGAATTAGTTCATCTATCAATCCTATCCGTTATGGTAATAGTGGTATATTGAGTATTAATGTGAGTTTAACCGACGATGGACTTGCTCAAAAAGATAAAGTTATTGGCGCTATTTTTAATTATTTACAGTTGATTCAAAAAGAGGGCATTTCTGACGCTTATTATCAAGAGATTCAAAAGGTATTAGCGTTAGAGTTTAAATATCAAGATGTCGAGCGTGATATGTCATATGTAGAATGGCTATCAGATCAAATGTTGTTGTATCCAGTTCAAAATGTGTTAAATTCAGATTATGTTGCTACTCATTTTGATAAATCAGCTATTACGGCACGTTTAAAAAGTTTGACTGCCAATAATGCTAGAATTTGGGTGATTTCGCCAAACCAAACTACCAATAAAACTGCTTATTTTGTCGATGCGCCTTATAAAATTGATAATATCACTAGCGAGCAAAAAGCAAGTTGGTTAGCACTAGGCAAAAATTTTACATTTAGTTTGCCTGAGCTCAATCCTTATATACCTGATAATTTTACGATTTTAAAACAAAATCGTAATCAAGCGCAACCTGAAAAATTTAGTAAGCGCGGTAATCATATTCATTTTGCTAGCCAGTATTTTAAAAATGAACCTAAAGCTGCTATTGTTGTTTCATTACGCAATAATCAGGCTACTAGCGACGTAAAAGCTGTGGTTGCTTTTAATCTGCTTGATTATATTGTTAGTCGTAATTTAGAACAATTACGATTTCAGGCTGGAGTTGCTGGTATTTCATTATCAACTGGTAATGATAATGGCTTAATGATTTCAGCCAGCGGTTTTAGTCAGCATTTACCAAAAATGGTTACGGCCATACTTGATAACTATCGCAAGGCCACTATTGATGAGCAAAGTTTAGCATTAGCTAAATCTTGGTATTTGCAAGAATTGGATAAAGCCGATCATGCTAAGAGTTATCGGTTAGCGGTTAATCCTATTAATGCATTGTCGGTATTACCGCATTATTTTGAACGAGATGAAAAACGACAAATTACAGCAAATATGACCATTAATGATGTGTTAGCTTACCGTGATAACTTATTAACTCACTCAGTACCTTATATGCTTAGCTTGGGTAATTTGTCTAACGAGGACTCTTTAGATCTTTATCATGCCATCCAGAAAACATTAGTGCGTGATGTTGAATTTACTCCTGTTAATAATATTCAGATTAAAAACTCGTTAGAGGCTAAAATAACTCAACATGCAAAAAGCACTGATAATGCTTTAATGATGAGCTATATTCCAATGGGTTATGATCGAATTAGTAGTAGCATGATAAGTTATACTCTTTCTAAAATTATTTCACCTTGGTTTTATGATCAGTTACGCACCAATGAGCAACTTGGTCATGCTGTATTTGCAGAGCCTATTACGGTTGGTGATTCGTCGGGAATGAGTTTTATTATCCAAAGTAATCAATATGATCCGGCTTATTTAATTAAACGCTACCAAGAATTTTATCCAGTTATGCTGAATAAATTGCAAGCATTATCGAAAAAAGATATTGAGCAATATAAAAAAGCGGTACTTGATGAATTGAAAATGCCTCCGCAAACATTGGATGAGGAGTTTGGTCGTTATATGCCTGACTACCGTAATTCACGTTTTGCGTTTGATTTAAAGGATAAAAAAATCGAGCAATTGCAAAAAATTACTAAGCAAGATTTGATTGATTTTTATAAACGTTCAGTAATGCAACCTAACGGATTTGTAATGGCATCACAAGTACTTGGCAATACAACTGATATATTAAAGCAGCCACAAGCAATAACTGAGTATACCGAATATAAGAATGCATCAGCTTTGCAGGCTATATTACTACAGTCACAAACTAAATAAATTGTTATAAATAATAGAAAAGTTAATTCAATAGGAGAAAAAACTTAGATAGGAATAAAACATTTTGCCAAAAATTGGCATTGCTATCACCTTGTGATACACTGCCAAAATCTTAATAGTTTGAGTGTATTATGATTACTGGATCGATTGATTATTGTGCTATAGGTCAGCGTCTGCGTGCGTATCGGATTGCTGCCTCTTTGAGGGCTGAAGATGTTGCAGAAAGTCTTAAAATTTCAAGAGCAGCAGTATATCGGTTAGAAAAAGGTGAGATCGTTAAAATTGAAACTCTAGAGCGATTGGCTTCCTTACTTGATACGTCTTTTGCTAGTTTACTTGGCATTGATACTGAATACTATTCGAGTGGTGAAGGCTTTTTTGAACGTATGCGTCAATTAGAAGAGCAATCAACTCATATCTATTCTCATTTCGATCCTTTTTCCTTTTTATTAACTTCTTCTGATTATTTGTCTCATTTAGCGATGATGTTAAATGAATCGAGTAAACCCGCTGTTCCTCAAAAATATGCCACTACCTTATCCATTCTAAAAGATCGTAAAACTCAGTTCTGTCAATCAATTCCAAAAGTTATTAATTTAATCAGTTTACGTAATGTAGAACGTTTTTTACATATTGGTTTGGTAGGCAATTTAACTATTTCGCCGGGTAAAAAATCGGAAAGAATGCTACTAGCACGCAAAGAAGTTTATCACTTAATTCAGTTAATTGAACAACAATCTCTTGCGCCAACAATTGCTATTACACAAGAAGCTATTCCGTCAATTGCTTTTCAGATTTTTTATCAAGATGGGAATCCTATTTCATTAGCAATGAGCCCATTTCGATTAGGTGAGTTACCTAATGTTACTACCGGTATTGCATCAATTACGTCATCTTATGAGGCAATTAAACGGTATCGCCATTTATTTGATAAGTTATGGGAAAATAGTGCTAAAGATAAGCAAGCAATTGATTTATTAAAAGCGACGTTAGAGAAATTTTAAAGAATATTAAAGAATATTAAAGAATATTAAAGAATATTAAAGAATATTAAAGAGAGTCCTTATGTTATCCTTAACATTACAACCGATAAAAAGATTTAATGGTACTATCAATTTGCCTGGTTCAAAAAGTGTTTCTAATCGTGCGTTATTACTATCAGCATTGAGTAAAGGTAATACACGGTTAACGAATTTACTTGATAGTGATGATGTGCGTTATATGCTTGATGCGCTTGCAGCATTAGGTGTGAAGTACCAGTTATCACACGATCGCACGATTTGTGATGTGCAAGGTGTGGGCGGTATTTTGCAATCCGACCATGCATTAGAGCTTTTTTTGGGTAATGCTGGCACAGCAATGCGTCCTTTAGCTGCTACGTTATGTCTTGGAAATAATAATATTGTGTTAACGGGCGAACCTCGCATGAAAGAACGCCCAATTGGTCATTTGGTCGATGCTTTGCGACAAGGTGGAGCTAAAATTGATTATCTTGAAAATGAAGGCTATCCACCACTACATATTCAAGGCGGTTTTACAGGTGGTGATATCAAAGTTGATGGTTCGGTATCTAGCCAATTTTTAACTGCACTATTAATGGCTGCGCCATTAGCAAAACAAGACACAGAAATTACTATTATTGGTGATCTTGTTTCTAAACCTTATATTGATATTACAGTCAAAATGATGGCTATGTTTGGTGTTTTAGTTACCAATCACAATTATCAAAAATTTACTGTTAAAGCTAATCAGTGTTATCAGTCGCCGGGAGATTATTTAGTTGAAGGGGATGCGTCTTCTGCTTCTTATTTTTTAGCAGCGGCTGCAATTAAAGGTGGTAGTGTTAAAGTAACTGGCATAGGGAAAAATAGCTTACAAGGCGATACCCAATTTGCTCATGTGCTTGAAAAAATGGGGGCTAAAGTTATTTGGGCTGATGATTATATTCAATGCTCTCGTGGTGAATTACACGGTGTTGATATGGATATGAACCATATTCCAGATGCGGCAATGACTATTGCTACAACGGCATTGTTTGCTAAAGGTCCTACTACTATTCGTAATATTTATAATTGGCGAGTGAAAGAAACTGATCGCTTATATGCGATGGCAACTGAATTAAGAAAGGTTGGCGCAACTGTTGATGAAGGTCACGATTATATTACTATTATTCCTCCAGTTAAATTAAACCATGCCGAAATCGAAACCTATAATGATCATCGTATTGCTATGTGTTTTTCATTAGTGGCGCTTTCAGATACACCTGTGACAATATTAGATCCTAAATGCACAATGAAGACTTTTCCTGATTATTTCGAACAATTTAAACGATTAAGCGAAGAATGAAATGAATAAATCTGTTCCCGTTATTGCTGTTGATGGACCAAGTGGTGTCGGTAAAGGTACGTTATGTCAAGCATTAGCCAATCATTTTAAATGGCATCTTTTAGATTCTGGTGCTATCTATCGTGTGCTAGCACTTAGTGCGCTTAAGCAAGATATTGCGCTAGATGATGCCAATAAACTTGAACAACTAGCTCTTAATTTGCCACTAACGTTTGATACGCAAGGCTATGATGTTAAAGTGTTATTAAATCAGATTGATGTGACTAAAGAAATCCGTACAGAACAGACGGGGGGAGCTGCCTCAAAAGTGGCGGCAATTAATTCGGTTAGAGTAGCTTTATTACAACGTCAACGTGACTTTAAACAAGCACCTGGATTGATTGCCGATGGTCGTGATATGGGCAGTGTAGTATTTAGTGATGCCCCTGTTAAGATATTTCTTGATGCTAGTGCCCAATCTCGTGCAGAAAGGCGAATGAAACAGTTGCAAGATAAGCAAAATAATGTTAAATTCGCCGAAATTTTGCAGGAAATAACTGCGCGTGATGAAAGAGACCGTCATCGCGCCGTTGCGCCACTTAAACCTGCAATTGATGCTCTAATAATTGATACTACATCACTGTCTATTGAAGATGTTTTTAATCAATCTATTAAGCATATAAACGAAAAACTTGCGTTGTAACTTAAATTATAGCGTGAAACTAGCTCCATTATAAGGATGTATGGAGTATTATAAACAACCCCACAAGACAGGATGTAATGTGGACGTTAAAATTAACTTAAGTATATAAATATGACTGAATCTTTTGCTCAACTCTTTGAAGAGTCTATCAATCAACTAGACACTCGTTCTGGTAATATGATCCGTGGTACTGTCGTTGCAATCGACAAAGATGTTGTTTTAGTTGACGCTGGTTTAAAATCTGAATCAGCGATTCCAGTAGAGCAGTTTAAAAATGCCCAAGGCGAATTAGAAGTTCAAGTCGGCGACGTTGTTGACGTTGTGCTTGACTCAATCGAAGATGGTTTTGGTGAAACTATCTTATCTCGTGAAAAAGCTAAGCGTCATGAAGCATGGCTTACACTAGAAAAAGCAGTTGAAGATGCTGCAACAGTTTTAGGTGTTATCAATGGTAAAGTTAAAGGTGGCTTTACGGTTGATCTTAATGGCGTTCGTGCGTTCCTTCCAGGTTCACTTGTTGACGTTCGTCCATTACGCGATACTTCTCATATTGAAAATAGAGAAATCGAATTAAAAGTTATTAAATTAGATCAAAAACGCAACAACGTTGTTGTTTCACGTCGTGCAGTTATTGAATCTGAAAATAGTGCAGAAAGAGAACAACTTCTTGAAAATCTACAAGAAGGTTCTGAAGTTAAAGGTATCATCAAAAATCTTACCGATTACGGTGCATTCGTTGATCTTGGTGGGGTTGATGGGTTACTTCACATTACTGACATGGCTTGGAAACGTGTTAAACACCCAAGTGAAGTGGTTGAAGTTGGTCAAGAATTACTTGTTAAAGTACTTAAATTTGACAAAGATCGTTCACGTGTATCACTTGGCTTAAAACAATTAGGCGAAGATCCATGGGTTTCAATCGCTAAACGTTATCCTGAAGGTACTAAAGTAACAGGTAAAGTAACTAACTTAACTGACTACGGTTGTTTTGTTGAAATTGAAACAGGTGTTGAAGGTTTAGTTCATGTTTCTGAAATGGACTGGACAAACAAAAATATTCATCCATCTAAAGTTGTTAGCTTAGGTGATGTTGTTGAAGTTGTTGTGCTTGAAATTGACGAAGAACGTCGTCGTATTTCTCTTGGCCTTAAACAATGTAAACCAAATCCGTGGTTACAATTTGCTGAAACACATAATAAAGGTGATAAAGTTAGCGGTAAGATCAAATCAATCACTGATTTTGGTATCTTTATCGGTTTAGAGGGCGGTATCGATGGTTTAGTTCATCTTTCAGACATTTCTTGGAATATGCCTGGCGAAGAAGCTGTTAAAGCTTATAAGAAAGGTGATGATATCGAAGCTGTTGTTTTACAAGTTGATGCAGAACGTGAACGTATCTCTCTAGGTATTAAACAATTAGAAGATGATCCATTCAGTAGCTTTGCTTCTAGCTATAAAAAAGGCACAATAGTTAAAGGTACAGTAAGTGCAGTTGACGCTAAAGGTGCAACCATCGAAATCGCTGAAGGTATTGAAGGCTACTTAAAAGCACAAGATATTGCTCGTGAGCGTATTGAAGATGCAACAACTGTATTAAAAGTTGGTGATGAAGTTGAAGCTAAAATTGTTAACATCGATCGTAAAACTCGTGCAATTTCGTTATCAGTACGAGCGAAAGATGAAGCTGATGAAAAAGAAGCTCTCGCAGCAGTAAACAACACAGCAACTCAAGAAGATGCATCATTTACTAATGCAATGGCAGAAGCATTTAAAGCTGCATCAAAAACTGAGTAAAAAATATTTATGTAAAGAGTAAAGAGGGCTTGCCCTCTTTTTCTTTTATGGGATAAAATGAAATAGTTACATGCCACATAAATAAATTAGGAGTGATCATGAACAGATCAGATTTAGTAGAACGAATTGTTAACTGGCGAACACATCTTCCTGTTCAACTAGTTGATGATTCAGTTAGAGATATCATTGAACAGATCGCTTTAGCTATGGAAAGTAACGATCGTGTAGAAATTCGAGGCTTCGGTAGTTTTAGTTTGAACTATCGAGCTCCACGTAAAGCAAGGAACCCAAGAACTGGTGGTAATGTTGAAGTGAAACATAAATATATACCTCACTTCAAACCAGGTAAAGAATTACGTGAAAGAGTAAATAATGCTGCAAACGCATAATCTTTAAATTTTACAATTAGATGAAAGCCTTTGAGTTAAATCAAAGGCTTTTTTGTTTTAGCTAGTTTAATTTCTATCATTTAGTTGTACTTACTTATTTAAATAACCTTTACCAATTATCATTAAGGAAAAACCAGTCAACGTTATGCTGATTTAAGTCGTTAAATCCCTCTTTTAAAATATGCAATATTCCGAATAATTTCAGTAAATTTCATTAAGATTGATAATTAAAATGGAACAAAGATCGAAAAAATCTACATCAATTATTTTTTTATGATATCAAGTGATAGGCTTATATTGTTCAATATAAAGATGGTAAGTATTAGTGCAGAAAATTTGTTCTTTGGATTTAATGGCTATCATGTTTTCATTAGGTTGTTTACCATTACTCTTTTTGCCCCATTTATTGTCTGATCTATATTGGTGTTTACTTGCTTTTATCTTGTTTTTAATTGTGTTAATCGTTCCTGTTAATTTTCGTTGGTATTTATCTGTTTTTGTTGCATTTAGTTTAGGTTTTTTGTGGTCAACTGCTTATTCTAAGCAATATTTATCCAACATTTCTCCTTATATAGATAAAACGCTAGTTGTTCACGCCAAAGTGGTTAATATCAATACTCATCAGGCAGCAATGGTCAACGGACCTTATTACATGCCATTTTCTATTTTTTCCATTTCAGATGTTACGCTTGCAAAGGATGTTCCGATTTCGGTTTACTGGGATAGGTTAGATCACCCTAAATCTGGGGAAATTTGGCAATTGACACTAAAAACAAAAGTTGTACATGGATACTTAAATGATGGAGGCTTTGATAGCCAACGCTTTTCGATAGCAAACCGTAGCTTATTATCGGCTAAATTGGTTGATGCCAAGTTATTAAATAATAAATCTGACTTAAGACAATATATTACTGATTTGGCTCTACCTTATATCGATTTATTTAGTTATAAAGGTATTTTGCTAGCCCTTGCTTTTGGTGATCGTTCTCAATTAGATGACGAGCATCGTATGGTAATGATGCAAACAGGTATTGCTCATTTAATGGCTATATCTGGTATGCATATTTTAGTTGTTTATGGACTTAGTTGCTTTTTGGCTAAAGCTATACTGTTTTTTATTCCAAAGCGTTTTATCTATTTTTTTGTACCAATTATAATAGGGTGGTTATGTGCATTTTTTTATGCATGGTTAACAGGTTTTAATCCGCCTACTTTGCGAGCTATGGTTGCTTTGTCAATTTGGATCTATTTTCGTTATAAAAAATATAAAATAAGTTCATGGCAAAAAATCAATCGGATCATTGCGTTGTTATTATTATTTGATCCATTGATGATTTTATCTGAAAGTTTTTGGTTATCTTGCTATGCAGTAATAACTTTAATTTTTTTGCATGATTGGGCGCCGCTTTCCAAAGCAGTAAGGCATAAAAAACGTTGGTATATAATTAGGATACTACATTTGCAGTGTGGGTTAACCTTATTGCTGCTTCCAATTCAGTTTTTTGTTTTTCAAGGTGTTAGTGGAGTTTCGATTTTAACAAATCTAATTGCAATTCCTGTTATTTCATTAGTTACATTTCCTACCATTTTATTGGCGTTAATATTTAGTATTTTTGATTGTTTTTCTATTGCCTTATGGTTTTGGCTAATTGCTGATAAATCTCTAGAATGGCTATTTTTGAGTTTAAATTGGCTTAATCAATTATGGATTAACATCCCTTCAGATTTTTATTTATTAGGTCTTTTAGGTTGGTTAACTGTAGTGATAATCCGTACAGGTGTTTGGCAACGCTTTAGCATTACTTTGCTAGTAATTTTGATGATACTGGTTACCCCTTTTTTTAAACAGCAAAACTATCGTTGGCGGTTAGACATGTTAGATGTAGGTCATGGATTAGCTATCGTTATCCATGATGGTAAGTCTGCAATTTTGTATGATACAGGAGCTAAGTGGGAAAAAAGTTCCGCTATGGAAAGGGTTATTATTCCTTTTCTACAATGGCATAATTTGAATGTACAAGGTATTATTATTAGTCATCAACATAATGATCATGTTGGCGGTTTGAAATTAATTCAACTTATTTATCCTGAGGCATGGTTAATGAGTTCGTCTTCTGACTTTAATAATGATTATCAATGCTTAGCCGGTAATAGTGTTATTTGGAATGATCTGACGTTTAATGTGCTGTGGCCTAATCAGCTAGTTAGCGATACTCAAAATAAGGATTCCTGTGTGGTACAAGTTACCGATGGACGTTTTTCTGTATTGTTAACTGGAGATCTAGAACGTAATCAGGAATATCAGTTAGTTACTAAATATCGAAATCAGCTAACGTCTACTATTTTACAAATCCCCCATCATGGTAGTAGAACATCGTCAAGTTATACATTTTTAAATCATGTTAAACCAGTAAAGTCTTTGGCGTCTACATCTCGTTATAATCCTTGGAAACTCCCCTCCAATAAGGTAATGGCAAAGTATAAAGATTTACAATTAGACTATTATGTTACTGCTAGAACAGGTCAAATAAGTCTTTTTTTTGATAAACAAACATGGAAGCTAAAAACTATGCGAGGTGAAATTAAACCTAGATGGTATCATGATTGGTTTGGTAGTTTACCAAATTATGAGTAAAATAGGCTATCGTTTGCTATAGGCAACTATAATAATTGTTATATTGAGATATAAAACAATTTTACTAAATGTAATTGAGTGATGTTAAAGTTATGATTGAAAAATTGTGGTATGGTAAAAATCGTTTATTTTGGTTATTCATACCATTTTCTTTATTATATGGTTTGATTGCTATTTTCCGTCGCTTTTTATATCAAGTTGGTATTTTAAAATCTTGGCGATCTCCCGTACCTGTTATTGTTATTGGCAACTTATCTGTTGGCGGTAACGGTAAAACGCCACTAGTTATTAGTTTAATTGAATCGTTAAAACAAAAAGGCTTACAGGTTGGAGTTGTTTCACGAGGATATGGAGGAAAGGCTGATAACTATCCGCTTATTTTAGATAATACCACTACAACTGAACAAGCAGGTGATGAACCTGTGCTTATTTATCAACGTACTAATGTACCTATTGCTGTCTCACCTTATCGCTCTGAGGCTGTTCAAGCGTTATTAAAGCAGTACCAAATAGATGTTATTTTGACTGATGATGGTTTACAACATTATGCTTTAGCGCGTGATATTGAAGTGGTTGTGATTGATGGAAAGCGCCTATTCGGTAATGGATGGTGGATGCCAGCAGGACCCATGCGAGAGCGTGAAAGTCGGTTAAAATCGGTTGATCTTATCGTCATTAATGGTGATAGCGTAAATAATTTAGCGCAGCAGTATCCTAATAAAACCTTTACTATGCAATTAATGCCATTGTATGCAGTGAATTTACTTTCTCAAGAAAAAAGAGCGTTATCTTCGTTGTCAAATATATGCGCTATTGCAGGTATTAGTAATCCAAAACGTTTTTTTGATATGTTAGGTAAAATGCAAGTGGATGTGGTCGAAACCGTTTCTTTTGCCGATCATCAAAAATTTACTTTACCGTTGTTAAATAATGTTGCACGTAATAAACAAACACTTTTAATGACTGAAAAAGATGCAGTTAAATG
Source organism: Gilliamella sp. Occ4-3 (assembly GCF_001690675.1). NCBI lineage: Bacteria > Pseudomonadati > Pseudomonadota > Gammaproteobacteria > Orbales > Orbaceae > Gilliamella > Gilliamella sp. Occ4-3. The sequence goes on along the minus strand of NZ_LZHR01000003.1, from coordinate 30,021 downwards.
TAGACAATTTGCTCAACAAAATTGGTGGTATCTGCCCATCGATGCGGTAATACCTGTGCAAGTTATTGATCAAATCTGTTTATTACTAGCTGAGACTAAATCCCAAGAGAAGAAAAAATGAAAGATATCCTATTAAACGCACTTGCTTGTCCTAAATGCCATGGTCAATTGCAATATAATGCTACTAATCAGCAGTTAATTTGTCATGCAGATAATTTAGTTTATACAGTTAAAGATAATATTCCGGTGCTGCTAGAATGTGAAGCTAAACCACTTAACCAATCTGAATGTATTCAAGAATAAATAATAAGGTCTTTAATTATGAACTTTTCGGTTATTATTCCCGCTAGGTATGCATCGAGCCGTTTACCTGGTAAGCCACTAGCGGATATTCATGGTAAACCAATGATTGTTCGTGTGATGGAGCAAGCAAAAAAATCATCAGCCAATCGAGTGATTATTGCCACAGATCATCAACAAGTTTATGAGGTAGTCAAGGAGTATGGTGGTGAAGTCATTCTGACAAGTGATAAGCATAATTCTGGTACAGAAAGACTGGCAGAGGTGATAAATACTTATCAGTTTACTGATGATGAAGTTATTGTTAATGTACAAGGGGATGAACCTTTAATACCGCCAGTCATTATTAATCAAGTGGCTGAAAATTTAGTGCAATATAAAACAGGAATGGCAACGTTAGCTGTGCCAATTGATTCTGTTGAAGAAGCATTTAATACTGGTGCGGTTAAAGTTGTGACAGATAAAGATGGTTATGCGCTTTATTTTTCTCGTGCAACCATTCCTTGGGAACGCGATCGTTTTGCGAAATCAGCTGAACAGTTAAAACCATCGAGTATCGGTGATTTTTATCTCCGCCATATTGGTATTTATGCTTACCGTGCTGGCTTTATTCGCCAATATATTAAATGGGCACCATCAACGCTTGAACAAATTGAAATGTTAGAGCAATTAAGAGTACTTTGGTACGGTGAAAAAATTCATGTCGCTGTGGCAAAACAACCTCCTGCAATTGGTGTCGACACTTTCGAAGATTTAGAAAAAGTAAGAGCGTTATTTAAGGAGTAAGCAATGGCAAACTTTACTGGCTTTAGCCAAGCTGGACTTAATTTTTTACAAGACGCTTGGATTAAAAACAGCAAACCGTGGTTTGAAGAGCATCGTGCTATTTATGATAACGATTTAGTTAAACCGTTTAGGCTTTTGGTTGAACAATTAACACCAGAGATGCTCAAAATTGATGAGTGGTTTGAAACTCGTCCTGCTATTGGTAAAACGATTTCACGTATACATCGAGATACTCGTTTTTCAAATGATAAATCACTTTATCGTAGCCGATTATGGTTGACATTTAAACGACCAAATAAAGATTGGAAAGAAGCGCCCGCTTACTTTTTTGAAATTAGCCCAAGCAGTTATCAATATGGGCTAGGCTATTATTGTTCATCAAAACAAACGATGGATATCTTTCGAGACGAGATTCTTAACGATACTAAGAAATTTTTAGCAATGACACGTTGCGTCAAAAAACCATTTGAGCTTGTTGGTGAAAGTTATAAACGCCCATTAATTAAAGAGCAGGACAAAAAAGTTGCAACTTGGTATAACCGTAAAAATATTGCGGTTATGGTGACAAGTAATCATATTGAGGATGTATTAAATAGCGATTTACCTGATAAACTGGTTAAAGGTTTTAAACAATTAGTTCCGCTTTATGATTATTTAATACGGGTAGAAATGATTAAAAACATACCAACTCTTTAGCTTTGTTAGTTGATTTCTAATATTAAATATTAGGAAAATTCAATACAATTTCTTTAATGCCATTAATTATGAATTGAGTTCCAACACAAACTAATAAAAAGCCCATAATTCTTGAAGTGGCTTCAATGCCACTTTTCCCCATAAAGCGCATTATGCTACCTGCACTGCGCATACAAAACCAAAGAATAATACATAACAATAAAGGCACTAATATCGAAGCAGTATAAACAACCCAAGTTGAAACGTTATAGCCACCACTTTTTACTGTTGATGACATGCTTATTATCATTGCTATAGTTCCGGGGCCTGCTGTACTTGGCATGGCGAGAGGAACAAAAGCGATATTATTTGAGATCTCTTTCTTTTTTGCATCTGCTTCAAGAGTTTTGTGTGATGGTTGTTGTGGAAATAACATTCTAAAGCCAATAACACCAACAATCATGCCACCAGCAATGCGTAATCCGGGAATCGATATGCCAAATGTGCTCATTACTAGTTGCCCACAATAAAACGATACAACCATAATTATAAACACATAAATACAGGTCAATTTTGATTGGTAATTCCGCTCTTCATTGGTCATATCGCCCGATAGACCTAATAACAGTACCACAGTGGTTAAAGGATTCGTTAAAGGAATAAATAAAATTAAACCAAAGCCGACAGTTTGTATAAGTTCCAACATAGATTTATTTTAAATCCGACAAAATTTGCAGCTAAGTATAATTGAAATAAACAGAAAATGATATATGGAGGTAGTTGTAATTCGGTATCGGATTTTATTACCATGTTTGAAAAAATTGTAGGTACTACACTGATAATTTTAGGTCTAATATTAATAGAAATAATGTCAAGCCTGAATAATTTTTATGAATTAGTAGATAAAATGTGATATCGAATTAAGGTTTGAAAGGAGTAATGTTCGACTCCTTTCATAAAATCAAATTGAACTTTTAATACTTAAAATGGAATATCATCATCGAAATCCATTGGTGGTTCTGGAGTCGCCGCAGGCTGTGCAGGTGTATTTTGTGTTAGAGGGCGAGAAGGAGCCACTGGTGCAGATGAAGAATTATTAGCACTTTGTCCCCAATTTTGTGATCCATCGCCCATGTTTTCACCACTATTGCGTGTTCCTAGAATTTGCAAAGTACCGCCAATAGGGTTAACTACAACTTCAGTTGTGTAACGATCTTGCCCTGATTGATCTTGCCATTTTCGAGTTTGTAATTGCCCTTCAATATAAATTTGGGAACCTTTTTTTAAGTATTCGCCAGCAATTTCAGCTAATTTACCGAATATAACAACGCGATGCCATTCAGTACGTTCACGGTATTCATTGGTTTGTTTATCTTTCCATGATTCTGATGTTGCAATGCTAATATTCGCAACTGCATTACCGTTAGACATATAACGAACTTCGGGATCTTGACCTAAATTACCAACTAAAATAACTTTATTTATTCCTCTATTGGCCATTATTAACTCCTAAACATGACATAAGTATTTTAAGCTACATATTGTAACATGAGACTGTAGTAATATCAGCGAATTTAATTTAATAATGGAATTTTTCTCCCATTTTATAAAGATTAGAAAGATTGGTTTAAACATAGGAATTTGCTGTCATAGCGAGTATAATGCTAGACATTTGTTAATGTGATGTTCTAAAAGATTTTTCCTATAGGAGGCCTTATGATTAATGCGTTTGGATTGAAAAACAAACAATTAGTAAAAATTAATGAAGGCGATATAAATAATGCAACTTGGATTGATTTAATTGAGCCAGAAGAAGCCGATCGAGATTTTGTTTTAACACATTTAGGACAAAACTTAGCAACAAGTATTGAACTTGACGATATTGAAGCGTCAGCTCGTTTTTTTGAAGATAACGAAGGTTTACATGTCCACTCTTTCTTTTTTTATGAAGATGCAGAAGATCGTGCGGGCAACTCAACAGTAGCTTTTACAGTGCATAATGGTCGTTTGTTTACGCTACGTGAGCGAGATTTACCAGCATTTCGTTTGTATCGCATGCGATCGCGCTACCAAGGAATGAACGATGGAAATCCTTATGAAGTATTACTTGATTTATTTGAAGTTAAAGTTGAGCAGTTAGCAGATCAAATTGAAAATATCTACAGTGAACTCGAAGAATTAAGTTTAATTATTATGGATCGCTCAGCTCAAGAGCATTACGATGAAGCTATTACCTCGTTGGCAGAACTTGAAGATACCGCGTGGAAAGTTCGCCTTTGTTTGATGGATAGCCAACGTGCGGTTAACTATTTAGTTCGTCGAGCTAAAATGCCAGTAGATCAATTAGAACAAGCTCGTGAAGTTATTCGCGATATTGAATCGCTTGTTCCACATAATGAGTCATTATTCCAAAAAGTAAACTTTTTAATGCAAGCTGCAACCAGTTTTATCAATATTGAACAGAGTCGAATTATCAAAATTTTCTCGGTTGTATCTGTTGTGTTTTTACCCCCAACGGTAGTTGCTTCAGCTTATGGTATGAATTTTGAATTTATGCCAGAATTAAAATGGGAATATGGTTATCCGTTTTCATTACTATTAATGTTGCTAGCAGGTGTTGCTCCTTATATTTATTTTAAACTTAAAAAGTGGTTGTAGATTTATTGATTTAAATTGAGTTTTTATTCGATAGTTTTTTAATATATTAGATGAAATTCTTATCGTACTAACTGCTTAGGATAATTTAATATAAATAATTATTAATATCAGCAATATACTTTCATCGATTGATGGGCAAACTTATTATTTTAACTAAAAAGAATTAATTTATCATAAAGGAAGTAACATGAATCAATATGCACTTGTCACCGATATTGGTGGAACTAATGCTCGATTTGCGCTTTATAATTTGGCTACAAATGAGTTATCAGCAATAACTAAAGTTCTTATTGCAAAGGATGATGTATTGCTAAAATTAATTAAGAATTACTTACAAGCTCAATCAGTTACTATAAAAATGGCTTGTATTGCAATTGCATGTCCGATTAATGATGAAGATATAATTAGCATGACAAACAATGATTTGTCGTTTTCACGATCTGAATTAGTTAAGGAACTTAATCTTGAAAAACTAGAAGTAATTAATGATTTTACAGCAGTATCAACTTCAATTCCTAAATTATCTAAACAAGATCTTGTTCAGATTGGTGGTGATGAACCTGATTTAGATTATCCAATTGCAATTTATGGTGCAGGTACAGGACTTGGAGTGTCACATTTAATTAAAGTAAATGGACGTTGGATTAGTTTGTCAGGAGAAGGGGGGCATACAGAGCTTCCAATGATAAGTGATGATGAAGACCGTATTTTAATGCAACTTCGCAAAAAATTTGGGCGTGTTTCTACTGAGCGGTTTTTATCAGGCAATGGTATTGTTAATATTTATCAAGCGTTGTTACAAATTAATAATCAACCAGTAATAGAGATTACACCCGACATTATTGTTGAGAAAGCGCTATCTAAAAGTTGTCCACTTTGCTTGCAAACTTTAACCTATTTTTGTACTTTTATGGGGCGTTTTGGTGGTAATTTGGCATTAACACTTAATACACAAGGTGGCGTTTATATTGCTGGTGGTATTGTGCCACGCTTTATCGAATTTTTTAAAACATCTCCATTTAGAGATGCTTTTGAACATAAAGGTCGTATGTCCTATTTAGTCAAAAAAATTCCTGTTTATGTAATAACACATGAAGATCCAGGCTTGTTTGGTGCAGGTGTTTATTTACAAAATTGTCTTAATAAATAGTATTAATGAGTAAAGGTTTTATTTTATGATGTGGTGTTATATTTACCGAAGTACCAAAAAAGAGAACTGCTATCTATATATGGAACATGAAAATGATTTTTCAACGATTCCTGAAAAAGTAATGTCTATTTTTGGTTCACCTGTTTTTGTCATGAAAGTATTACTTGACGGTAAACGAAAATTTGTAGTTGGTACCGCCACTGAAATAGAAGAAAAGATTAAAACTGATGGATTTTTCTTACAAATGCTAAAAGAAGATGATTTCAAAGTATGATTGAGCCATTTTGGGAATATAAGACATTAGCTCAGATGAGTGATGAAGAATGGGAACAGCTCTGTGATGGTTGTGGTCAGTGTTGCTTAAATAAATTGATGGACGAAGATACAGACGAGATCTTATATACTAATGTTGCTTGTAATTTGCTTGATTCCAATACTTGTCAATGTAAACATTATAATAGACGTTTTGATTATGAACCCGACTGTATCAAGTTGACTCGTGATAACCTCCTTACCATTGAATGGTTACCTTTAACCTGTACCTATCGTTATTTTTCTGAAACAGGACAATTGCCTCATTGGCATCCGCTTATTACGGGTAATAAAAAGCTTATGCATAAGCTGAAGATATCGGTTAAAAATCGGATTGTTTATGAAAAAGATGTGATTTGTTGGGAAGACCATATCATTTAAAATAGGGAGCTACAGCTCCCTTTTGATTTTAATCTAAAGCACAATCCATAAATAACCAAATACGTCAACAGCGAGCATATTTAAAAACATTAAAATAAATACAAAAATCATAAATGAGATATCAATCATTCCAAGCGGTGGCACAATACGGCGAATTGGTGCTATAAGTGGTTCAGTTAACTGAGCAAGTAATTCATCCGCGTTTGATTGTCCACGGCTAACCCAACTTAGAATTGCTCGAAATAGTAATAACCAGAATAATAAATGCCCAAATGCATGAGCTATGACAGCAATAGCATAAAGTAGGTATTTACTAGTCCAAATTGATTCATTAATCATTCCATAGTAGGAAATAAAAATAATTTTAATGACGGCAACAAAATATAAAAGAACCCATGTAGCGGTATCTATTTGTTTAATAGAAGGAATGACTTTGCGTAGTGGACCGATAACAGGTTGAGTTATTCGTACGATAAATTGGGTAAATGGGTTATAGAAATTTACACGCACACGCTGCATCCATAAACGCAAAATTAAAACATAGAGACATACCGTTAAGATGGTATTACCTAGAAAATAAAGCGATGTCATTTAAGACTCCTTAAAATAAACTATTCGGGCAATATATCACAAATACTGCCTTGCTCCAAAGATCGCTGTACCTATTCTAACCATAGTGCTACCAGCAACAATAGCAGCTTGCATGTCGCCACTCATGCCCATGGATAATGTATCCATAAATGGATAATCAGTTTGTAAAGAACGCAAAAGTTCGTGCATTTTGTTAAAGACGTTTAGTTGTTTGTCAAAATCATTTTCAATTTCAGGGATCGCCATTAATCCACGTAAATTTAAATTGGGTAGTGTTATAATTTGTTTTGCTAAATCAGCAACTTGTTCAGGATAAACCCCCGACTTGCTGGCTTCTTTACTAATATTAACTTGAATAAGTACATTTAAGTTTTCCATATTAGCTGGGCGCTGATCATTTAAACGTTGAGCAATTTTAAATCGATCAATGGTATGCATCCAATCAAAGTGTTCGGCGACTAATTTGCTTTTGTTCGATTGTAATGGACCAATAAAATGCCAAGTTAATAAAGTATTGGGGAGAGTTTGTTTAAAATACTGGATTTTTTCAACGCCTTCTTGAACATAGTTTTCACCAAAAGATAGTTGACCTGCATCTATCGCTTGTTTGATTAAGGTTACTGGTTTTGTTTTACTGACCGCAATAAGTTCTATTGTATTGGGATCTCGTTCGCATTTTTTTGCTATTTCTTGAATTGTGCTTTTTATAGTAAGTAAATTGTCACGTACTGTATTCATATTAATTCCCAATAAATAAACTAATAGGTAAAATATAATGTTAAAATCAATGTTGTCGCTTAGTGTAACGCAAAAAGCATCCGATTTGCACCTTTCAAGTGGTGAAGTTGCACGCATTCGCATTAATGGACAATTACAATGTGTATCAAACAAAAAGTTATCGCCGTTAGATTTAGAATCTGAACTATTAGCGTTACTTAATGAATCACAAAAATTACAATTACAGCAAGATAAACAAATTGATTTAGCCTATCAATCTCCTGAAATAGGCCGTTTTAGAGTCAATATTTTTTATCAACAGCGTGGTATTTCGGCAGTGTTTCGAATGATTAAAAAACAGATTCCAGATCTAGATGAAATAGGTGCGCCCGAGGTTTTTAAAAAGCTAATAACGCACGAAAGTGGTATTATTTTAGTGACAGGTGCTACAGGAAGTGGTAAATCAACGACGCTTGCATCATTAATTGAATATATTAACTCAACTCAATCCAAACACATTATTACTTTAGAAGACCCCATTGAGTTTATTTATCATAATCAACATTCATTAATTCAACAAAGAGAGCTTACAAATTTTGACTACGCACTTGATAGCCTTTTAAGGCAAGATCCTGACATAATATTGCTTGGGGAATTGCGTAATAAAAAATCTATCCAAACTGCATTAACAGTAGCAGAAACAGGGCATTTAGTTTTTGCTACGTTACATACATGCTCTGCTATTCAAAGTATTAATCGTATTATTGATGTATTTGATGAAAGTTCGCGTAACTTTATTCGCACACAATTATCAAATAATTTAAGAGCAATTATCAGTCAAAAGCTAATATTAACAAAAAATGGGCGTAAAGCGTTGTTTGAAGTGCTTATTAATACTCCTGCTGTCAGTAATTTAATTAATGAAGGCAAAATTAAACAAATTATTTCCCTTATGCAGACGGGACGACAACATGGTATGCAAATTATTACGGATCAATAATTACTGAAATTGAAATCATGTTTAATCATAAACTAATATTATTTATTTACCTGTGACTACAAGCGAATGGCAAAGCGGAAAGAGTGATACAAACTTTGAATTGAGATATGACATAATCAGCAAATATTTAGCGATTTCAGGGAAAATGCCTTATGATTTTTTAGCGGATTATTTTAACCATGAAGTGTAAACAACTCGGCGTTTTCCTGAAATTATCAAAGTTTAAAGCAATTAAAATCAACCCAAAAGCTTAATTGTAAAAAACGTTTACAAATGTTTACAAATCTTTACAAAAAAAATTTCATAAAAGTAGTCAAATTTTTTTTTAATAGCTATACTTTAATAATTGAAAAACCTCAAAAGATTGAGTGTTAGTAATTGAAATTAGAGTAAAATAAAAAAAATCTGACAGAGGGATATTATGTCAAACTGTTTTAAATCTCAGCAAATTGATATCTTAACTTTACAGTGTTATCGAGCTACCCATATTTTTACGTTTATCTCATTTATATTCTCGACATTGCCTAAAAAATTATTACCTGATTTAATGCGAAATTTAGTATCAAACGTTATATTTTTAGCTTCATTACTATTGTACTCTTTTGGTTCACAAGCATTAACATCTTATTCTGCCAATGCTATTCAAGGATCTGCACCATATTTTACGGTCGATGGTGGGCAAACTAAGATAACTTCGTCTGATGGGTTATTAGGGATTCGGTTATCTGACGGTACAATAATTACACCTTCAACTAATGATTCAACCTCTGCAAATCCAATTGTGTTACCTAAGAGTGGGGAACGTTTTACTGATATTAGTATGTTTGTTCCACTATCAAAAAATTCTAGCGAGCTAAATATACCGTTAAACACACTTGTTACAGAACCATATAACTATTGGGGTGATGATGATGGTGATGGTCAAGTTTCAGCAACTGGCGAAATATCAGTAAAAATTACTGATAAAAATAATCGAGCTGTTAATCGTAGTGAAGTATTAACGATATGTCATGCACCTTATAAAGTAGTATTAAGTAATACTGATAGCACATTAAAAACAAAATATGGCACACCTGACCATATTATGGTTAGTGCTGCCACCACATCGTATTACATTAACCCAAAAGACTCACCAGCTGTTTGCTATGCCAGGGCAGGGTTTATGTATGGTGGTCGAGGATATGTAGCTGATGAATTTCATCGCGGTCCAGCAAATATATGGGATCCAGATAGAGGCTTTCTTACCCAAACGGCTACCCCTGAATCATACGCTCGTAATTTTCCAACGACGGGTGGTGATAATGTGTATTTTTATTTAGAAATTGGAGGAATAGACGAAAAAGAGCTAACTTGGTCTTCAGTTACAAAAGAAGGAATAACGGCGACAATAGAATTAGTGCCGCCAGATGATCGTGCTAATAACCAGTTTGACCGTAAAGGGGGAACACGAGTTACTTTAAAGGGCCCAACTGTGGAATGGGATGACATGATTAGTTTTCCTAATCGAATATACAAACCAAATTTACCACAAACATTTGAATTAGTGGGCGAAGATAACCATGGTAATAAAGTAAAATACGGGTTTGTATTGCAAAAATGGTTTGTAGCTAGAAGCAGCTTACCGCATTATGGTGAGAAGGCGCCTATCGATACGTGGTGTAGTCGTTTAGGAGATTATCGTGCGGTAAAAATAGAGGATCTGACCAATGCAAAATGTGGTGTTATAGATATAAATAATCTTCCTTATGTTCATTTTCCGTGTATAGATGGGGTGGATGGTGCGATGCCTTTCTCAAATGGAAATTATTACCAACGTCAAATAGGTGCCGGTTTTTTTACAGAGTGGGGAAATTATAGTAACTACCCGATGTCTAAGTTTAGCTCTAACGGTCACTATATAGGTTATAGTAAGAATAAGGATTATATGTTTTTAATTTACGGGGATAGTGGCATAGTGAATGTTATGGAACCTTATAATGGAGAAGATATTAGCAATTATCCAGGGTTATGTGTTACCCCTTAACCTTTTAATCTGTAAGTGGAATTATAGTATTAAACAAAAATAACTCTAATAAAAAAAACAAAGCCCTAACTGTAAGGTTGGGCTTGATTTATATTTATACTTTTTTAAATAATTATGTAACGATTACCTAAAATAGTGTAACAAAAACTATAAAACTTTTATGATAAAAATAAAAGATAAATAGAAAAGTAGCTGAACATCAATTGCATCATATATTTAAATAAGGTAGGTATTTAGGTTGGCTAAATGGTTGTGCCATTCCAAAAATTGACATAGTTTTGTTATGCTATAATGATATCGATTTGCTTTTAGGGTAGCAAGTTTCGTTCTATTATCAGTGTTGCTTGCTTTAGAATATCGTTTTCCATATGGAGTTGTTTAAGCTCTTTGCGCAAAACGATTAACTATTGTTTTTGTTGAGTGCGATTATCTTTTGTTTTAAATGAGCCACTTTTGTTTGCTTGCGTTATCCAACGATCTCGTGTTGATGGAGTCAAATCATATTCTGTAACGATTTCACTATGTGTTTTACCATGTTGATAAAGACTGACCATTTAGTGTTTAAAATCATCTATGAATGTTCGTCTTTTGCGTTTAATCTTATTCATATTTGTTCCTTTTTTAGTTGTGATAAGTTTACCTTACTCCTTAAAAAAGTTGTATGAATTAGTGTAGCCTATCCAAACAACTCAGTGCTTTTCTAAGATTTACATTTTTTCACAAAAAATACGCCAAAAAACTAGCCAACAATTTTTAAAATGGTTATACTTTCATCGTTATAGAAAATATGCTTATTAAATAAGCAAATAATTATAAAAAAATAAATAAAACAAATAATTACTTGACAGGCGAACCATAATGCATTATCATTTTAGGCACAAGCACTGGCAAACCTATGTCTTAAATTTATCAAATAATCCTATTCGACGAGTTTTTACACAAAACTTATTTATATCTTCGAAATTATCGCTCAAATCACCTAAAACAGCTTTGCTAGTATTAGCTCTGTTATTATTGTCATCTTCATGGAATGTACAGGCGAATGGTAAAAAAGCTCGAGCGGGTAATCGTAGTGATGCAATAATAATACCGTCGGCAGTTATCAATTATGTAAGGCCAAATCTATTTTGGGGTAATGGTAAATACGCAGGTCCAGCTGACATATGGAATCAGAATAAAGGCTTTTTAGTTCAATCAGTCAATCCTGAATCATATAATCAAAATTTCCCGACCACGGGTGCATATAATTTATATTTTGATTTACTCATAACAGGAATAGAACCAGAAGAATTGACATGGGAACCAGTCACGCATGAGGGAATTACTGCAACAGTGACAAATGTTGTAGCTCGTGAATGGTGGATTCCTTATGAGGACTTGGGACAAGTTGTAGCTCGCGTTAAGCTAACAGGTCCAGAGGCAAGAAATCAATGGGATAATCCGAATCCTAGACGAATTACTGTACCAAGGTTACCGCAGACGTTTGAGTTAGTGGGTAGGGATAGAGATGGCGTTGAAGTAGTAAAATATGGATTTGTATTAAGGCAATGGTTCGTCAGTCGGTGGCAAGATCTGTGGGGGGATATATTTTCTAATCAAACAAAATGGTGTAATAGTTTGAGTTATCGCCTTCCGCAGGTAAGAGATTTAACCAATGCAAAGTGTGGTATGTACACGAGTTTCCCCTGTATAAATGGCATAGATAATGTCACGTCATCATCATCTGATAACATTCACCAACGAAGAATAGGTAATGGATTTTTTACTGAGTGGGGCCCCATAACCTATTATGCTGATGCGGGATTCGCCAACACCTACTTTTGGACGAGTGATGTGGGAGCATACAGAGGTGATCAGTTCCTTGTTAGCTCGGGCGGTGGCAACGTCATCAGCAGCGGTGCCTCCTACCGTTACTATACTGTTTGCACCGCGCCTTAGTTTTTAGCGTTTATTTCTTAATCATTAGGACGCAGAAGGTGCTTATGGTGTGAGAGGATAATCTAACAAAAGAATAAAGCCACGGCGCAAGTTGGGCGCTGAGCAGGCAAAGCTAGCACTTTAATGACTAAAAGCCAAAACAACGCCCGACCAATACAATTTTAAAGCTTGTGTATTTGTTATTAACTAGCTGTTATTAACAAGTTTTTATTAATAGCCATTATCAAATAACAAAAGTGCTTTTCTTATTTCTTAAAAAGCCAAATTCAACGTAATAAAAAACTAGCTTATAAGTGTATGATTCTATTTAAAAATAATAATAAAAACCTTAATAAAATCAATAGTCTACCTGAACAATTTTGAGCAAAATAAACGCCCACAATATTGCCATAATATCGTAAAGTTCATATGCCTGCTTTATCCTAGTACCAAAAAGTGCCCTCAACTAAGCTAGGTTGTTAGTACGATAATTAGGGATTGATAAATTGGGTTTTATTAGGTAAATAGAGGTTAGTACAAATTTGAATATCTTACAAGGCGAATATTATGGATAATATGAGTAACTTTAAGTCGGCTACATTTTTCAGCCAATCCACTATAACTATTCTTACTAAACACCCTTTGCTAAAAGGTCGAAGGTAGTACATAATATGTGGTTAAAATTTAGATAAAAATAATTAGTAATAAGAATTATTGTTTATGGGGTGGAAAATGGGGTTAGTAAAGCATTTAGTTGTATTTAGCCTGCTGTTAGCATTAGCTGGTTGTGATAATAAAGACGCTGAACAAAACACACGCGCTGAACAGGCAGAAACGCAATCAGAAACAAAAGTTATTGATAATAATACAACCGCTGATATTAGCAATCCTAGTGATGACAACGATATCGTACAAGATGAATCGTCAAAACTAGCCTTTAACCCCACACCAGAATTAGTTGAAAAATATCACGGTAAAGAATTAACTGTTATTGATAGTTCAGAGGTCATTATTGATGGTTCAAGTACTTTAGTTATTACCTTTTCGGTTCCTTTAAATCCTAAACTCAATTTTTCTAATTTGCTTCGTTTAGTTGATCGCCAAACGGGTAATGTTGACGGAGCTTGGGAGTTGTCGGATAACGGATTAGAATTAAGACATCGCTATCTTGAACCAAATCGTCAATTAGATCTCACCATTGATAAGATGTTAGCTGCAATTAATGGCAACAGCTTAAAAGAAGTCTACCAAGCAGAAATTAAAACTCAAGATCGCCTGCCGATGGTGGGATTTGCTAGTAATGGTTTTTTGTTGCCAAGCAAATCAATGACAGGTTTACCTGTTACTACGCTTAATGTTAATAAAATTGATGTTAATTTCTTTAAAATTAAACCTGAACAGTTATCTGATTTTATCGCTGATTATGGTTTTATTAACCAAGTGTCAGCTTGGAATTCAAAGAATATTAATAAATTTGCTGATTTAGTTTATACGTCTCGGTTTGATCTTAATCCTAAGCGTAATTCGCAAGAAACCGTATTACTTAACTTATCATCCATTCCGCAACTTCAGCAAGAAGGGATTTATTTAGCTGTTATGAATCAAGCAGGAAGTTACGATTATACAAATCCTGCATCGCTATTTTCGATCAGTAATATAGGTGTTGCGGTTCATGCTTACAACAATGGTAAATTATCTGTTATTACCCATGGACTTGACAATGGAAAACCATTTGCTGATGTAAATATATCGATTTTATGTAACAAAAGTATTCGAGATAGTAATAAAAACTGTACCACTATTTCGGCTAAAACTGATGCTACAGGTTATGCTGAAGTCACTTTGCCAAAAGATATGGATTATGCACTACTTACGGCAAGTGATGGTAATCAAATTTCTTTGGTGAATTTGGATCGTAGCGCATTAAATTTAAGTGAATATAATTTAACGGGGTCTACTTTTTATCAAAAACAACTATTTGCTTTTGGGCCTCGTGATTTGTATCGCCCACAAGAGACGGTCTATTTTAATGCACTTTTGCGTAATGCTGATGGTAAGCCATTGCCTTTGCAACCAATTGTGGTTGATGTTATGTCACCCGATAATCAAGTTGTTGAGAATTTTACTGTCGATGCTAAAGCAAAATCTAACGGTTTATATCAATGGCAATATGTTATTCCAGCTAATGCAGCAACGGGTAAATGGGCATTTCGTTTTAATTTAGGCGACGATAATTACCGTTATGTGTGGTTCCGTGTGGAAGAATTTTTACCAGAGCGTATGGCAATGGAAATTACGACCGCATCCAATAAGCCTATTACGCTTGATAAACGTGTCAATTTTGATGTTAAAGGTTGGTATCTTTATGGTGCTCCAGCAGCAGGAAATAATTTAGAAGGTAATATTTATCTTAAAAAAATTGATTCAATACCTGAACTTGCTGATTATAAAATTGGTAATGTGACTGACAATAGTATAGGTAGACAACTTGATAATATTGAGACGACATTAGATAAAAATGGTAATGCACAAGTTGGAATTGATACTAGCGATTGGGGTAAGTTGAGTTCTCCTATTAAACTTATTTTGCAAGCCAGTTTACTTGATTCAGGAGGACGCCCTGTTACTCGTTATGCCAGCCAAATTATTTGGCCAAATCAGCAAATGCCTGCTGTGCGTGCACTATTTTCTCAATCACCTTATTATGATTGGTCATTAGATAAATATGAAACTAGTCCGACAGTTGATAAAGGTGCTAATGCTGAATTTGAAGTGGCTTATGTTAACACTGATGGGCAAAAGCTGGCTGCTAGTCATTTAAAGGCAAGAATTATTCGTGAACGTCATAATTATTATTGGACTTGGTCTGAACATACTGGGTGGTATCAAGCATACAATTCAAGTGAGTTCGTTGTGCAAGAGCAACCGCTGTCTATCGCTGCTAATGGTACAGCTAAAGTGAGTTACCAAACGGATGATTATGGCTTTTATCGTATTGAAATTGTTGATACTAAAAATAATATTATCAGTAGTTTACGTTTTAGAAGTGGTTATAATTGGGAAGATAATACCAATGGCACCAATGCTGTTCGTCCAGATCAGGTTAAATTAAGCCTGGATAAAACTGCCTATTCGGTTGGTGATACTGCTAAAATACATGTACAAGCTCCAGTAGCAGGCTCGGGTTATATTTCACTTGAAACCAATGATGGTATATTATGGAAAAAAGATATCACTGTTGGTGAAAACGGTCTTGATGTTGAAATTCCAATCCAAGATTGGAGACGCCATGATATTTATATTAGTGCGATGATTATTCGCCCATCAACTGACGCTGCAGTTCAGACAATTAAACGAGCAATTGGGTTACTTTATTTACCAATTGACACTTCAAATCGTCAATTAAACTTGAGCATTGAAGCACCTACGAAGACAGAGCCTGAAAAAACTATTCCAATAAAGGTCAAAATAGATAAAAGTGCAATCCAAAAGGATCATAAGGTTTCAGTATTGGTTTCGGCTGTTGATTCAGGTGTTTTGAACATTACTAATTTTGCAACACCTGATCCTTATAGCGCATTTTTGGGTCGTAAACGTTATGAAGTTGATCTTTATGATGTGTATGGCAAATTAATTGAAGGTAAAGGACGCAATTTGAATGTGAGCTTTGGTGGTGATGCTATGCTTGGTGAATCTGGCCCAGGCGGTAAAAAACCATTAAACGAAGTTAAAATTGTGGCTCAACAATTGCAAACTATTGATCTTAATGATGACGGTGAAGGTTTTGTTGACCTTGCTTTGCCTAATTTTAATGGCGAATTACGCATAATGGCTCAAGCATGGGATGATAGCCGTTATGGTAAAGCGGAACAAGCCATGATAGTTGCATCGCCAGTCGTTGCTGAGCTATCTACACCTCGCTTTTTATCGGGTGGTGATCAGGCTACCTTGGCACTAGATCTAAATAATCTAACCGAAAAAACACAAACAATGCAGGTCAATGTTTTGACGGATGGTTTGATTCATCAAAATGCAGTTGAGTCTACGAAAGTTACACTTGATAGCAAGCAAAGACAGATTATTCAAGTGCCAGTTGTTGCTGATTATGGTTATGGACAAGGTACGGTGACAATTAATGTCACAGGAATTTTATTGGAGGATGGCTCAAATTATCAGATCAAGCGATCGTGGATGGTCGGTGTTAGACCAGCTTATGCCGTTACCAATAAATATTATGCAGCAGCAATCAATGGTGGTGAAAGTTGGGTTTTACCTGAAGATAGTATAGCTGAGATGATTGAAAACACGGTTGATGGTAAATTAATTGTATCAAATCAGTCTCCGCTTAATATTGCTCAGTATATTAAAGAGTTATTTGCTTATCCATATGGTTGTTTAGAACAGACTATTAGTGGTTTAATGCCATCATTATATGCAAACCAAGACCAACTTGCAGCTTTGGGAATTAAAACCGAATCGGATAAAGAGCGACGCGAAAAAGTGCAACTAGGTATTTCGCGAATTTTATCAATGCAACGTAATAATGGTAGTTTTGGTTTATGGAGCAAAGACAGTGCCGAGGAATATTGGTTAACGGTGTATGCAACTGATTTTTTAATCCAAGCAAGTGAGCGTGGTTATAATGTCAATAATAAAGCGCTTGATGCCGCAATTACCCGCATTAGCCAATATACTTATGATGCCAATGCATTTAATGGGTTACAAAGCTACTATGATAATTCACAAGCAAGCAATTATACGCAATTTGCAACTAAAGCTTATGCTTTAGCTGTGTTGGCAAGGCAAAATAAAATCACAGTGCCTATGCGTAATGAAATTAATCGGATGTATCAACAGATCACTGAAAGTGATTTTAAAGTATTGTCACCATTACCAGTTGCTCAGTTAGCGCTTTCCGCCAAGCTGGCTGGTTTTGATAATATCTATAATAATTTGATGCCTCGAGTATTTACAACAAGTTATGATAATCGCTATTCTTGGTTAGGCGAATATGGTAGTGCTATTCGTGATAATGCATTAGTTTTATCTTTATTGGTAGAAAATAATTTAAGTGTTGATAAGCAAGCTGATTATTTAATTCAGTTATCTGATTTGCTTAATGATACTCGTTATTTTTCAACTCAGGAACTTAACGCATTATTTGTGGCTGGCTGGTCATTAGAACAACATAAATCTTCACATAAATTTAATGTGGTGATCAACGAGCAGTCAAATGAGGTTGATTCGACTTTATCACGCTCTTTTGATTTTGCTAATTTAGCCAATAGATTAACGATTTCTAATCCAGAAAATGCACAACCACTTTATATTAAATTCACCGTTTCAGGCTATGGCAAGAAAGCGCCTGCACCAACGAGTGATGAAAATGTTTTAACTATCAATCGTTCCTATTACGATTTGAAAGGTAACAAAATTCAACCTGATCACTTGAAAGTGGGTGATTTAGTGGTGGTATTATTGGATGTTAGAGCACATAAAGAAGTCGTTCACGATGCGTTAATTGTTGATTTTTTACCTGCTGGACTTGAGTTAGAAAATCAAAATCTCACAAATAGTAGTGTGAGTCTACAGGCAATACCGGAAATTGCCAATTTGTTGAAAGATGAAGATAGCAATGATATTAAATATCAAGAATTCCGTGATGATAGATATGTTGCAGCTGTTGATATTAATCACTATGTGAGCGATGGTACTTATCGATCGCAGGTTGCTTATTTGGCTAGAGCTGTGACGGCTGGTAATTATATGATTCCATACCCTTATGTTGAATCTATGTATCGCCCCGATCGGTTTGCAATTGGTCAATCAATTGACTTAATGTCTATTGTTGAGCGCAATGTCGAGCCCAATGAATCTAAACAACAATAACGAGTATGTATCAATTAAATTTGATTTTTAAAATGTAAACAAATTGATTATCCGCTAACAATTGTTAGCGGCATCTATTTATACTGAAACATATTATACCGAAACATAGTGTTACCTGAAACTTTTTGACAAAATGAAAAAGTGCCTACTTAAAATTCTGGCTTTCTTATTTTTTTCTATCCTTTTGTTATTAGGTAGTTTTTTTGTTGCCGATCACTTTTATCCTTTATCAATAACAAAAAATAAAACGACACAAACAATTCTTGCGCAAGATGGTACGCCTCTGTGGCGATTTGCTGATGAAAATGGTGTTTGGCGGTATCCTATCAAGTTAGATGAAGTTCCCAATGATTACCTTGATGTGTTAATAAATTATGAAGACCGCCATTTTTATGATCATTTTGGTATTAATCCTGCCTCTTTATTGAGAGCAGCTTGGCAAAATATCACCAATAAAAGAATTATTTCAGGTGGTAGTACTATTTCGATGCAGGTTGCAAGATTGCTTTATCCACACGATCGCTCCATGGCAGGAAAGTTACAACAAATATTTCGAACACTACAACTTGAATTACATTTTACAAAAGATGAAATTTTAACTTTATATATTAATCGAGCCCCATTTGGCGGGACAATCGAAGGCTTAGGGGCTGCTAGTTGGTCATATTTTGGTAAAGAGCCCAAAGCGTTAACACGCAGTGAGGCAGTTTTATTGGCCGTATTGCCACAAGCACCCAGTCGTTTGCGTCCTGATAGGTACCCCGAACGAGCCAAACAAGCACGCGACAAAGTTCTAGCAAGATTGGCCCAATATCAGGTATGGTCATCTGATATTATAGAGCAAGTTAGAAAAGAAGAAGTATGGGTTTACCCACGTAAAAAGCCACAATTAGCTCCTTTATTAGCTCGAAGGTTAAGTCAACAATATCCTGATGTTGATATTATTCGATCAAATATCGATCTTTCCCTTCAATACAGCCTTGAAGATATTGCTGCTAATCGTAAAAATCAGTTACCTCCCAAAAACTCACTAGCTATTTTAGTTGTCGATCATACGGATATGTCCGTAAAAGGCTATGTTGGGTCGGTTGATTTTAACGATAAAGAGCGATTCGGTCAGGTTGATATGATAAGTTCGCTTCGATCTCCTGGATCGACATTAAAGCCTTTTATGTATGCTTTAGCGATTGATGACGGCATGATTCATTCTGAATCGTTATTGCAAGATACACCTAGAATCAGTTCTGATTATCGACCTACGAATTTTGATGAAGATTTTTATGGACCAATAAGCGCCTCAGATGCATTAAAGAATTCATTAAACTTACCTGCTGTTGAGTTAATTGAGCTTTATGGACCAAAACGATTTGCTGGCAAGCTGTTTAGTATTGGCTTACCGCTTCAATCTAAAGGTAATGATCCTAATATATCGTATATTTTGGGTGGTGCGTCGTTAAGAATGGATAATTTAGTTAGCGCATATAGTGCCTTTGCTCGTCATGGGCAAGTAAGTCCTTTACGATTTACGCAAGCAGATCCCTTACTAAGCAAGCCATTTATTAGCGATGGAAGTGCATGGATCACAAGACAGATGCTAGTTAATAATTATCAGCTTGCCTATAAAACAGGCACTAGCTATGGATATCGTGATGCATGGGCGATTGGGGTCAATCCTCGCTATTTGATTGGCATTTGGGTCGGTCGTCCTGATGGAACGCCCGTTGTTGGTCAATATGGCAGTATTACAGCGGTGCCGATACTACAGCAAGTTAACACGTTATTATTAAATAAAGAGCGACGAATAAATCGCCCACTTCCCTTAGTAACTAAACCGACAACAGTAACCTTAGAAAAAATTTGTTGGCCATCAGGACAAAAGTTACCTGCAACTGATGAAAACTGCCACCGTCAAAAAAATGCATGGGTATTAAATAATATGATACCTCCAACACTTGATACTCTAACGGCACTTAATAATAATATTTATCGTTCAGGGTGGGTGACTATTTGGGTAAATGATGCCGGCAAACGTGTGTCAGCAGACTGTAGCAATGCACATAAAAAACAGGTTGCACTTTGGCCAATAGCTTTAGAAAATTGGCTACTACCCAAAGAACGTCGACAATCGCTAATTCCTGAAGTTGATAATCATTGCCCAGTGTTTGGTAAAGATATCTTTTTGCCACTCAATATTATTGGGCTGCAAGATAAGCAATTGGTAAAACGATTACCTGGGCAGCAAGATGTCACTATCGATCTAACTCCACAAGGTGGTGTTGGTGACAAATGGTGGTTTTTAGATGGTCAACTTATTGAGAAAACGTATGGCGATCAAAAGGTAGCTTTGACAGTTACTCATAAAGGTTTACATCATCTATTTTTATTAGATCAAAGTGGACAAATCTCACGAATGACATTTACCCTTGACTAAACTAACAAGGAGCAAATCTATGGCTATTGAAAGAACCTTATCTATCATCAAACCTAATGCCGTTAAAAAACAATTGATTGGTGAAATTGAAACCCGTATTAGCCAAGCAAAACTTAACATTATTGCCTTAAAAATGCTTAGATTAACAAAAGAGCAGGTAGAAGGATTTTATGCTGAGCACCAAGGTAAATCATTTTTTGATAAGTTGGTTAAATTTATGATATCTGGGCCGATAGTTGTTCAGATTCTCGAAGGCGATAATGCTATTAAGCGTTATCGGGAATTGATGGGACCAACTGATTTATCTAAAGCAGCCGCAGGCACTTTACGAGCTGATTTTGCTGACAGTATGACCGAAAATGCCGTACATGGCTCAGATTCTCTAACCTCGGCTGAAAAAGAAATTGCTTATTTTTTTGTTGATAGCGAGATAGTAGGGTAAATCAATATTATTAAATAAATCAATATAGTGATATAAGCTGTTTTGGCTTGTATTCGTTTTTCTAATGTCATTAATCGAAAACTACCACATATAACTTTTAGTTATAACCATGTAAGTATTTGTTATTTATTCATTCGATTCTTTGTTGCTAGACTTTAACTGTATATAACATAACCTTGACTGAGGGAGAATCGGAATGAAATTGTTGACTAAATCACTAACTGTTGTTGCATTAGTAAGTAGTTTGTTAGGTACAAATTCTGCTTATGCAGATCGCCTTGATGATATTGAGAAACGAGGAGAAATAAAAATCGCGGTATTTGATAGTAATCCGCCATTTGGTTATATTGACGAAAAGACAAATAAAATTGTTGGTCTTGACGTTGATTATGCCAACGAGATAGCAAAAGCACTAAAGGTTAATGTTGAGCTTGTTCCGACTAATCCAGCTAATCGAATTCCATTATTAGCATCCCAAAAAGCCGATTTAATTGTAGCTAATTTTACCGTTACTGATGAAAGAGCAAAAACCGTTGATTTTAGCCTTCCTTATTTTGCGACTGGTCAGAAATTTGTAGCAAAAAAAGGCGTATTGAAATCAGCAGATGATTTGAAAAATCTTCGTATTGGTGCCGATAAAGGTACAGTTATGGAAATTACATTGCGAGAAAAATACCCAACAGCTAAAGTAATTTCTTATGATGATACACCATTTGCGTTTGCGGCATTACGTAATGGTGTTGTACAGGCAATTACTCAAGATGATGCGAAATTAGTCGGTTTATTAGCGAATTTACCAGAAGAACAACGAGCTGTGTTTGAAATTTCACCATTTAGTATTACTCAAGAATATCAAGCTGTTGGTATACCAAAAGGCGAGGATCGCTTGAAAGAAAAAGTGAATCAAATTTTGTTAACACTAGAAAAAGAAGGTGAAGCATTAACGATTTATAATCGTTGGTTTGGACCTGGAACTGCATCAGCGATACCTCGTGGTGATTTTAAAATTGGCAAAGGTCAGTAGTTATGTATGAGCAATTACTTGAGCCTCGTTATTTGTGGTGGTTATGGGATGGTTTTTTAGTTACGTTAGCTATCTCATTGCTAACCATTATATTTTCAACATCACTAGGTTTTTTGCTGGTTATTGCTCAACAAAGTCGAATTAAAATTATTCAAGTTATAGTAATGGGGTATAACGCAATTTTTCGTTATTCTCCGTTATTGCCTCAACTCTTTTTTTGGTATTTTGGTGTGGGTAATTTATTACCAATAGCATTTAAATTATGGTTATTTGACGAACCGCAAATCCAGTTGCTGTTTTTTTCACTGAAAATGCCATCATTTGAATTTATAATCGGTTTAGTTGGTTTAACTTGTTATTCCAGTGCTTTTATTGCCGAAGAGTTTAGAGCCGGTATAGCTGGTGTAAGTCGAGGGCAAGAACAGGCTTCATTGGCATTAGGTTTAACTTGGTGGCAAAGTATGCGATTTATTATTTTGCCACAAAGTTTTCGTATTGCATTTCCGCCTTTAATTGGTCAGTACATGAATATTATAAAAAATTCGTCGTTAACAATGGCCATTGGTGTGTTAGAACTTTCTTATGTATCGCGTCAAGTTGAAACCGAATCATTAAAAACCTTTCAAAATTTTGCTATTGCAACTTTATTATATATTTTGGCGATAGTGATTGTTGGAACTTTGGGTAATATTTATCAAGCAAAACGATTGCAAATAGGTAAGGTGTAATCATTTATGGAGCTTAAAGGTTTAGAGGTTATTTACCACAATTTCAGTTATATGATGTGGGGAAATTTTCCTGGAGGAATTTTTTTAACGCTGTTAATGAGTTTTGCTGCAATTATATTTTCAACCTTTTTGGGTATACTTGCAGGAGTCGGGTTGACTGTCTTAAAAGGAATTATGCGTTATTTTTTAGTTGGTATACTTGGTTTTTTAAGAGCGATTCCTGTCATTATGCTTATTTTCTGGACTTTCTTTCTTTTACCTGTGTTACTTAGTGTAGATGTGCCAGCAATTGCAACGGTAATATTTGCTTTATCCTTGATAGGCGCTGCATACATTGGTCATTCAGTTCATGCAGGTATGATTGCAGTGGCTAAAGAACAATGGCAAGCGGCGTTTTCATTAGGCTTAACTAAAAAGCAAGTTATTATATTTATCATATTACCACAAGCCCTTAAAATGATGTTGCCGTCTTTTGTAAATCAATGGGTATCACTCATTAAAGATACTTCACTGGCTTATATTGTTGGAGTAGCGGAATTTACTTTTATTGCAACCCAAATTAATAATCGTAGTATAATTTATCCAACAGAAATCTTTTTATTTGTTATAGTTGTTTATTTTATCATCTGCGCCTCGCTTGATTTTGCGGTTACGTTTTTCTCAAAACGCCAATTATTTTGCTTTAAATAAAACAATATCCTCATAGGGTATATAGGGGATTTCACTATTTACTTGAATAACGTTCTCTTAATTTATTTACATAAAATTCGATTGAATCTTTACCTTTGGGATGTGTTTCAATATAGCTATTAAATATTATTTGTATAAGTCGAAAAAAATGTGGAAGATATACTATTGAATTTTCATGATCACCAATCTTAAAAGATACATTTTTAAATGTACTAGCTTAAATTAAATCTGAGCTACTACAACTGGTTTCTTGAAGAGCAAGTCCTTTCTCATTGCTCATTTTTAAAGCGATAGTAACTATCTCGATTATATCCTATGACTTTACGGGCTTATTGTGCGTATTAAGCTGCTGATGAATTTTAAAAGCCATAATTCAGATTTAATGATTTTTCTGTTTGATTCAATTATGACACTCTTAGTTACGTTATAAAATAACTCAAATGTCAGATTAAAACTATTACTTATGAGGTATAGAACCCCAGTTCCTTTGTATATTTTATAAAAGAGGATAATTCAATGAATTTTTTAATTGTGTTCTAAAATAGAAAAAAGCACCTCATATTAAGGTACTTTTTATATTATAAAATGTTAAATAATAGAAGATTAACTCATTCCATATTGTTTTAATTTTTTGCGAAGTGTACCGCGGTTGATACCAAGCATATTTGCTGCTCGAGTTTGATTGCCGCGTGTATATTGCATAACCATATCAAGGAATGGATGTTCAACTTCAGCTAACACTAATTCATAAAGGTCTGTAGGATCTTCACCATTTAATTGTGATAAATAGTTTTTTAAAGCTTGCTTCACTGAATCACGCAATGGTTTTTGTGTTATTTGGTCTTGAGAATTTACAGTTGTAAATTTAAGTGCTGCAGCTGTAACGCGTTGTTCTGACATAGTATTCTTAACTCTTTGGGTTGTTTCTAATTTTACTAAAAAATGCTTTTAGAGTGTTTACTTGCTCACTTGTATTGCTAAGTACACTAAATAAGCGCCTGAATTGATCGCTGTCAGCATAATTCTTGGTGTACCAATTTACATGCTTTCTGGCAATCCTTAATCCTTTGTATTCTCCATAGAATTGATAAAGATCATCAAGATGTGATAGTACAACTTGTTCTACTTCATCAATACTTTTGTTTTTCTGTAACTGTCCATGTGTTAAATAGAATGCAATTTCTTCAAATATCCAAGGTCGCCCTTGTGCCGCTCGCCCGATCATTATAGCATCAGCCTGCGTATATTGAAAAACATCTTTTGCCTGTTCAGGTGTACAAATATCTCCATTAGCAATTACAGGAATTGTAACATTTTCTTTAACTGCTCTAATAGAGTCATATTCAGCGACACCGTTGAATAAGCAAGCACGTGTTCTTCCGTGAATAGTAATTGCCTTTATACCACAATCCTGTGCAATTTGTGCGATTTCTATGCAATTTCTATTTTCTTTATTCCATCCAGTCCGCGTTTTTAATGTTACCGGAACATCAACTGCACCGACAACTTTCTGCAAAATTTTTTTAATAAGTTCCGGATACTGCATTAAAGCAGAACCAGCCAATTTTTTATTGACCTTTTTAGCCGGGCATCCCATATTAATGTCAATCAACTGAGCACCGTGTTTGACATTAAATTCAGCAGCTTTTGCCATTTCGTCGGGATCAGAACCGACAATTTGTACTGCACGAATACCAACATCATCACTCGCTATCATTCGCAGAGCTGATTTATCGGTATGCCAAACATCAGAATTTGCTAAAAACATTTCTGAAACAGTCATACCAGCACCAAATCGATGACATAGATTACGAAATGGTTTATCACTTATTCCTGCCATTGGTGCAGCAATTAAATTATTCTTTAATTTTAGTTCACCAATGCTAAGTAAATTAAAGTTGGCTATATTACGCATTTTTTTTCAAACTTAAAAGGGGGTAGCGTTAATTTTTTTTATTTTTTTACCAGTAATACGACACCACTCATCAAGTTCAACCACTGGATCTAATTTAAAATTGGGTTGGTAAGCCATACAAACACTTGAGGATTGGGTAGTTAGAATACCAGATAGACCTAGTTTACCTTCAGGTTTTACTAATTTACTTATATGTGGTTCAAGTTCTTTTAATGGTCCAGCTAAAATATTGGCAACAACTATATCTGCCTGCAAATTGTCTGGGATCTCTTTTGATAAATAAAGATCTAGCCTTTCACTGACATCATTACGCTGTGCATTGTCACGGCTAGCTTGAATGGCTTGAGGATCAATATCAATACCGATTACTTGTTTTGCACCTAATTTTAGTGCAGCAATTGCCAAAATACCAGATCCACAACCATAATCGATAACTAATTTATCTTTAAGGTCTAAACTATCAAGCCAAGTTAAGCATAATGCCGTGGTTGGGTGAGTACCTGTGCCGAATGCTAATCCAGGATCTAACATGACATTAACTGCATTAGCATCGGGCACTTCGCGCCAACTAGGACAAATCCAAAGTCGCTCACCAAATTTCATAGGATGAAAGTTGTCCATCCATTCACGTTCCCAGTCTTTATCTTCTAATTGTTCAATCTTATAAGAATATTGTTCAAGATTTAGCATTGCTTTTAATTCATCGATATCTGTTTGAGCATCATAAAGCCCAATCACATCGGTATTACCCCAAAGTTTAGTTTCGCCAGGTAATGGTTCAAAAACAGGTGTGTCAAAGGTATCTTGAAAAGTGACTGATACAGCACCAGACTCCTCTAATTGTTCGCTAATTTGTTCAGCAAGATCGTTGGTTGTATTAATTTTGAGTTGAATCCAAGGCATAATTTTTTCCTGTGTTACCAAACATATTGGCAATAATAAATGCTACCAATCCAATAATTAAGGATGGGATAATCGGGTTAAAAGCATAAAGCTTTATATTGTAAACAGATAAAAGAGTATAGCTTATCGCACCGGCAAACATAGAACATAAAGCACCGGTTGAATTTGCTTTTTTCCAATAAAGCCCAAGTACCAATGGCCATAAAAATACGGCTTCAAGCCCACCAAATGCAAGTAAATTTAACCAAATAATCATATCTGGTGGATTCCAAGCCGCTAGGATGAGTAATCCACCAAAACTAAAAGTTATGATAACAGATGTGCGAGTTAATGTTTTATCACTATAGTTTTTTGCATGATTCATACTTAAAAATAGATCTTTAATAATAACTGATGAAATTTGTAGCAATTGGGCGTTAATTGTTGACATAATTGCAGCAAGTGGAGCGGCCAAAAAGATACCGGCCACTAATGGTGGCATAATGTTAATTATTAAAGTTGGAACAATTTGATCCGGAACAGTTAAATCACTAATAATAGCTCGACCAAGAGCGCCAGATAAATGCATGGTTAACATAATGATTGTGACAACAATAGTACCAATTATAATGCCTTTGTGTACAGCTTTGCTGTCTTTGTATGCCATACAGCGAACCGCTGTATGAGGTAAACCAACCACAGCAAAACAGACTAAAACCCAAAATGATGCCATAAACGGAAAGTCCATAAAATTGTTAGGACCTTGTGGTGTTAGTAGCGCAGGATCGATTTCACTCAAACGGTGAATAATAGCTGTTATACCACCACCAGCATAAATAATTGCTGTTAATAGCAAGATAGCGCCAATTATCATTACTAAACCTTGAAAAGCATCATTAAGTATACTTGCTCTAAATCCTCCAAAAGCAGTATATATAACGGTACCAACACCAAAAATTAATAATCCGATATCGTAAGAAATGCCAACTGATGATTCCAATAATCGTGCACCACCAACAAACTGTACCGTCATAGCACCAATAAAAGCCACAACTAATGAAATGCTTGCAAACCAAACTATGACTTTACTTTTATAGTGAGCATAAAGCATATCACTTAAAGTTATAGCATTATATTTACGAGCCAAAATGGCAAATTTTTTGCCTAGAATACCAAGTGAGAGTAATACAGTTGGGACTTGGATCATCGATAATAGCACCCAACCAAGACCAAATTTATAAGCAGCACCGGGACCACCAATAAATGAGCTAGCACTAATATAAGTTGCGGCTAGTGTCATGGCGAGTAAAAATCCTCCCATGGTTCTATTGCCGATAAAATAATCAGTGAATTGATTTACTTTTTTACGTTTTACATAAGCATAAATTGATAATGCAAACACAAAAATAAGATAGATGACAAGCGGTATAATAATATCTAAATGCATGTTAAATCACTTAGTTTGTTCTAATGAGAAATTTTTAAATTGAAATTTTACAACTACCCAACAAAGCAATATAAAACCGATAGGCACCATAATGCAAGATAGTTCAAACCACAATGGAAGACCTAAAAATCCTATTTTGTCGTTAATACAGTATGCACAAACGATCCATCCAAGAAGATAAATAAAAGTTAGCAATAAAGAAAGTTTAGCCTCTTTATTTGCTTGTTTATATCGAGCATCCATATTGATTTATTCAGAATTGAGGGTGATTTAGATTAAAAGAAAGCATTGAACTTAGCAAGTTTATTGCAATTTATGCAATATTATATTTTAAATATATCAATTTTAGCAATATTAAAAGTATTATATAGTGTTTTATTGTTGATTGTGAATACTTAAACTCTTGGAGAGAAAAATGTCAAACTATTTTAATACATTGAATTTGCGTGAAAAATTAGAACAATTAGGTCAATGTCGTTTTATGGCTCGTGATGAATTTGCATCAGAAGCTAATTTTTTAAAAGGTAAAAAAATTGTAATTGTTGGTTGTGGAGCGCAAGGCCTTAACCAAGGTCTGAATATGCGAGATTCAGGTTTAGATATATCTTATGCACTACGTAAAGAAGCTATTGCTGAAAAACGAGCATCATGGAAGAAAGCAACTGAAAATGGTTTTAAAGTAGGAATCTATGAAGAATTAATTCCAACAGCAGATCTTGTTATCAATTTGACTCCAGACAAACAACATTCTGCTGTTGTTCAAGCTATTCAACCGTTGATGAAAAAAGGCTCTGCGCTTGGCTATTCTCACGGATTTAATATTGTTGAAGTAGGAGAAAAGATTCGCTCTGATATTACAGTAGTGATGGTAGCCCCTAAATGCCCTGGTACTGAAGTTCGTGAAGAATATAAACGAGGTTTTGGTGTGCCGACACTAATTGCAGTTCATCCAGAAAACGATCCAAAAGATGAAGGGCTAGCAATAGCTAAAGCATGGGCAGCGGCAACAGGCGGACATCGTGCAGGTGTTTTACAATCGTCATTTGTCGCCGAAGTTAAGTCAGATTTAATGGGCGAACAAACAATTCTTTGTGGAATGTTACAAACAGGATCATTACTTTGTTTTGATAAGCTAGTGGCAGATGGTGTTGATCCTGCTTATGCATGTAAATTACTCCAATTTGGTTGGGAAACGATCACTGAGGCGCTAAAACAAGGTGGAATTACTTTAATGATGGATCGTTTATCAAATCCAGCTAAATTGAGAGCAAATGCTTTAGCAAAAGAATTAAAAGTGATCATGACGGATCTTTACCGTAAACATATGGACGACATTATATCAGGCGAGTTTTCATCAACTATGATGAAAGACTGGGCAAATGATGATGTAAACCTTCTTAAATGGCGTAAAGAAACGGGTGAAACCGCTTTTGAAAAAGCTGCTGACTATCAAGGTAAAATTGATGAACAAGCTTATTTTGATCAAGGTGTTGTTATGGTTGCAATGGTTAAAGCCGGTGTTGAACTTGCCTTCGAAACTATGCTTGAATCTGGTATTTTAGCTGAATCAGCTTATTATGAATCATTACATGAGTTACCACTTATTGCTAATACTATTGCGCGTAAACGTTTGTATGAAATGAATGTTGTTATTTCTGACACAGCTGAGTATGGCAACTATCTATTTGCTAATGCCGCTGTACCACTATTAAAAGAAAAATTCATGCCAATGTTACAAGCTGGCGATCTAGGTAAAGCGATCCCTGAAGGTAGTGTTGATAATGCACAATTACGCGATGTGAATGAAGAAATCCGTAATCATCCAATTGAAACAATCGGTCGTAAATTACGTAGTTATATGACTGATATGAAACGCATCAATGTTGCAAGCTAAATAGCTATTTATAACTATAAAAAAGGTGCTGAAAAGTACCTTTTTTTGTATCTAAAAATTGAATTTATTGTAAAAAACTTTCAGGTAAGTATATGTTTCAGTATAAAATGATTAGATCTAAAGGGATCTAACTGGATCTAATTTAGATCCAATTTATATTTTTTTGATC
>NZ_LZHR01000002.1:0-2116 GCF_001690675.1 Gilliamella sp. Occ4-3 | reverse complement strand
TTGAATAACTTTATCATTAGGGTTTAATCCCGAAGAAATTAAATCGTTACAAACATCAAGAGATAAAATCATTAATTCTTTTTTTTCTATTGAAGAATATCCATTATATAAATATGCAAAAATATATTTATTTAACCAATATTTTGTTCTATATTGATCTGGTAACTCATAAGCCCAATCCTGAGTAAATCGATCGCCATATGGCAAATTAAGGTCATCACATAATTTTTTAATTATTTGCATGTTATCCTCAAATTTTCAATTTAAAAATGATGAATTAAATGGAGTTGATATTCGTACTGATGCATCAAATTTCACAACTGTTCTTGCCATATCAAGGGAAATATTATCTCACTAAATAAATAGTCTCTTTTTTCTCTACTGATATTTTTACTAGATGACCATGATATTTAGTCAGCTTATCCAAATAGCGGATAATTATTGGTAAGCTGACCGCAATATCAATACCTAACACTTCACAATTAAAGCCATTTTATTACATTGAATGTTCTGAAATGACGTTAATTTCTACTACCATCACTTATAAAATTCATTGATTAACATTCACAGTACCAATAACTTTTTTAATGATTCAAGGTGGAATATGTATTATTTTAGAGGATAGTTACATAACAATTAATCCAGACCTATTATCTTCCACCATAAAATTCCAACAGTAAATACGATAATTAGATTTACAACACTACAAATAAACCCAACTTTCCACCAAGTTTTTACTGGTACAAAACCTTCGGCAAATAATAGTGGATTTCGAGCATTGGCAAACTGTGTAATTGATCCAAAGTAGTTAGTACAAATAACCAACGCAAAAATTGCAGTTAGAGTTGGTACACCTAAGGCAATAGCGATCGATAGGAAAACGGGAAATAATGCAGCAATATGAGCATTTCCACTTGCAAAGAAATAATGTAAATAAACATAGGCAACACACAAAATAACTAATACTAATACCCAACTACTTTCACCTAAATGACCTTGTACAGCTCCACCTATTGTGTCCCCTAACCATTTTGTTACACCAAGTTTATTAACTTGCCCCGCCATCATAAGTAATGCCGCAAACCAAATTAATGTGTCCCAGGCAGCTTTTTCTCCTTTTATATCATCCCAGCTTAATACACCAGTTAAGATCAAAATAGTTAAGCCAATAAACGCAGTAGTTGTTGAATCAATACCGAAATTTTTACCAAAAATCCAAAGCGCTAACAAAAGTACAACAGTAACGCCCATAATAATTTCTTTAACAGTAATTACCCCCATTTTCTTTAATTCTTCAGCAGCTAATTCTGGCGCTTCCGGTGTTCTTTTTAATTCTGGATTAGTCAGAAAGTAAACCACCAAAGGTATCACAACGAATGAAACTAAACATGGCCCAATTGCTGCAACAAACCATTGCCCCCACCCTAATGTAATACCTAGTGATGTTGTAACTAATTTAGCGGCTAATAAATTTCCTGTAAATGCCGTTAGAAACATTGCCGAGGTGATATCATTTACATGGCTAATAGTTAGCATTAAAAAAGTACCTATACGGTTTCTTGATTCATCTTTAGGATTGGATTTAAAATTAATTGCTAGCGCTTCCGCTATTGGATAAATAACTCCGCCAGCACGTGCTGTTGTACTTGGAATAGCTGGTGCCAATGCAATATCAGTAACGGATAAACCATAAGCAAGTCCTAAGGTATTTTTACCCAAAATTTTAACAAGATAATAGGCTATTCGTTTACTTAAACCTGTTTTGATAAAACCACGAGCGATCATAAAGGCAATAACAATTAACCAAATAAGACTACTATTTAATTCGCTTAACGAGATTTTTATTGACTCAGTCGCTGTTGTTGCACCAGATGGTCTCAATACAGCAAAAACAGTAATTGCTAATAGACCAATTGCGCCAATTGGCATTATTTCGGCAACAATACTGGCAATTGTTGCAACAAAAATGATGCTGGTTTGCCAACCCTCTTGACTAATACCTTCAAGTGGAGGTACAAACAACCAAAATATCGCTGAAATTACCACAATAATGATAAGTGGCAGCCATTTTACTGGTGGTTTCTTTACTACGCTCATAATATTTTCCTTTTTAACT
>NZ_LZHR01000001.1:0-32887 GCF_001690675.1 Gilliamella sp. Occ4-3 | reverse complement strand
TTTCCTAAATGCTTTAATCGTATCAGAAAGCTCGGCTATCAATGGAACCATAAGCGTGTTTATCGGGTGTATTGTGAATTAAAGCTTAATCTCAGAGTAAAACGAAAAAAACGCATTCCTCCACGATGCCCGGAAAAGCTATTGGTGCCTAATAAACAAGGTGAATGTTGGTCAATGGATTTTATGAGTGATAGTAGCCGTAATCAACGTCGCTTTAGGACATTCAATGTTATCGATGACTTTAATCGTGAGGCGCTAGGGATTGATATTGCAGTAAGTTTACCAGCAGGAAGGATTACCCGTTACTTAGATAAACTGGCTGAATATCATGGATATCCATTAAAAATACGGGTCGATAATGGGCCAGAATTTACAGGAAAAACCTTTATAAACTGGGCTAAATCACATAATATAACCATTGATTATATCCAGCCTGGTAGCCCTTATCAAAATGGCTATATTGAACGATTTAATCGTACCTATCGTACTGAAGTACTCGATTTATATCTTTTTAACAACTTAGCACAAGCAAGGAAAATAACCGAAGAATGGCTAACGATTTATAACACCGAAAGACCGCATGAGGCATTAAATAACATGACACCGATTGAGTATAAAACACTAAAACAAGCAGCTTAATTTTCTACGTGAGTTGTGTACTAAGTTTGGGGCATTTACACAACTATCCGAAAATCAAAAAAATGCCTTAAAATATAAAGCACCATTTTACCCTTTTGTGCCAATTTTAGGGTTTATTCTGTGTTTGATTGCTTGCATTGGTTTAGCATTCGATCCAGAACAACGCATTGCGCTTTATTGCGGTATTCCTTTTGTAATTGTCTGTTTTATTGCGCATCACTTTACCCAATCTTATCAAAAACGAGCAGTAAAAAATGACAAGTTATAATCCAATTTGTGCACTATTCAAACAAAAAAATTACATTATTATTGATGGTGCACTAGCAAGCGAACTACAACGCCGTGGATGCGATCTTAATGATAGTCTATGGTCGGCAAAAGTATTAATTGAAAAACCCGAACTGATCTATCAAGTTCATTATGACTATTTTAAAGCTGGCGCCGATTGCGCTATCACCGCCAGCTATCAAGCTACACCAGTAGGGTTTGAAAAAAAAAGAAATTACGTTTGATGAATCTATCAAATTAATAAAAAAAAGCGTTGAACTCGCACAGCAAGCTAAACAGCAGTATTTGAATGAAACAAAGCAAAATAAAACTTTACTGATTGCTGGGTCAGTTGGTCCCTATGGAGCATATCTTGCAAATGGGGCAGAATATACTGGCGACTATCAACTAACTGAAGCTGAATTTATTGATTTTCACCGTGATCGCATTCAAGCCTTAATAGATGCCCAAGTTGATATCCTTGCTTGTGAAACATTACCTTCTTTTGCTGAAATTAAAGCGTTAGTTAAATTGATACAGCAGTTTCCAACTATCAATGCATGGTTTTCGTTTACATTAAAAGATGCCCAACATCTTAGCGATGGCACACCATTATCACAAGTAATAGATTATTTAAACAACTTCGAGCAAATTGTAAGCCTTGGTATTAACTGCATTGCGTTAGAAAGTGTTACTCCAGCATTAGAAGTGCTAAATAAGCTTACAACCAAACCATTAATTGTTTATCCAAATTCAGGTGAACAATATGATCCAATAACAAAACAGTGGCACAAGAACCATCAACATGATTGCACCTTCAAAAATCAACTACCAATCTGGACAAAATTAGGTGCAAAATTAATTGGCGGTTGCTGCCAAACAACACCGAATGATATTAAAGAGATTGTGAGATTATTAAAGGATTATTAATTTTATTGTGATTGGATTTTGAGCATGAAGATCTATTGTAGTTTTGCGATAATATCTTAAACGGCTTCAAATCCAATCAAATTAAACCAACAAAACCATCAGTTAAACACTTGATTTTATTTTCTTCTATCAAGTTAAAGCCTGATAGTCCAGTCAATAATTCCCTAGTACAATGAAAAGCTACTGAACAATTAATAATTAAATTTAATTCATTTGATTATAAATCGCAATTAATAGCACTACAAATAAGTGCAATGTTCCATCCTAAATTTTTACTATCTATCATTTGAAGGAAGCAATTAACTTTTCTAAAATAAACCGACTCGTTTCACTTTTCTTGTTTTGGATAAATATGTCCATTTTTTAATAAATTACCGTATTAAGCAATTCATAAATAAATGAATACACAAATTTAATTGCAAGATCAGATTAAATAATATTTAATTGAATAATATCATTAAAAAAGCAGCTATATTAAAAAGCTGCCTTAAAATTATAGACAAAATTAAATTTACTTAATGATTAAAAATTAACCTCAGTCCCAACAAAGTATCGTCTACCTTCTAAGGTTTTACCAAAATCATCGTTAGTTACATTTTTATCAAATAGATTATAAACACCGGCATAAACCTTAGCTTGTTTATGTATTTGATAAGATGCACCGATGTCCCAGAAAGTATAACCAGGATATTCAACTTTTGTGCCATCACGGTTATTAGACGATTCCATGCCATAATAGGCTATTTTTGTCCATAAATCCCATTGTTGGGTGACATACCAATCTAATTGAGTATTGAATTTTTGTTTAGGGGTTCGATTTAAAGATCGTCCTTTAAATTGGCCACTTTTTTGTTCTGTTTTTGTCCAAGAATAGTTAGATGTGAATAAGAAATCAGTAAATAAAGGCGTTTTAAATGAAAATTCAAAGCCTTTAAGATCAGCTTTGCCAACATTTTCACGGCCTTGTATAAAGTCAAACTTTTTACTATAACCATTCAATAAGCACTTGCTTCCTTTTTTACGATTACAAATATAATATGATTGAATTTTGTCTTTATATTTTGTGTAAAATGCAGTTGCAGAAGCATCAATACCATAATCATTGGTATAACCTATACCAATTTCGAAATTATTTGTTTTTTCTGGTTTTAAAGCTGGATTTCCAATGATTACACCATCAGAATATCCACCACCAGTAACTTGCCCCCAATCCGTCACAACATAACGTAATTGTGGTGTAGCATAACCAGTAGAATAACCACCTTTTAACGTAAAGTTATCATCAATATTCCACACACTGTAAACCCTTGGGTTCCAGTTGCTGCCATAATTTTCATCTTTGTTATAACGTAATCCTAATGTTAAACTCCAATTTTCTAAAATACGTAACTCATCTTCTCCAAATAACGCATAATTCCAACGATCAATTTTAGATAATGTCGTTTTTAGTTGATTTCCTTTGTCATGCAACTCTTGATAATTGTATTTTCCGCCTAAAGTCAGCATGTTAATACTAAAAGGAATAGTAACACGTGTATCTACATCCGTATTGCGAATTTTCATGTTCCTTTTTGGGTTATTATTTCCTTCATAAGAGACAAATGAAGTTGTAGAAACATCACCAAACAAACCATTATGTGTTAAAGCAAACGTATTTCGTCTATTATCTCTATTAAAATCACTTCTAGATTTATCTCTTGTTTTTCCTGCAGTTGCATTACTATTTTGTAAAGCTCGTCCAAAATCGAGATCAAATTTTTGTGTATCTGAAGCATTTAAAGATAATTTACCATTTAAACTACGTAATTTTTGTCCTGCATGACCCGCAAGAAATTTATCTTCATGACGATTTGAATACTGCCCATAAAGTTGTATACCTAAAACATCATCAATAATCGGTCCCATGGTCGAAAAACTGCCAGTATATGTATCTTTTTCTTTTGAACGATAAGGAATAACCGATTCTAAACGTACACCACTTTGCCATTTATTTGACACTTTTTTAGTAATAATATTAACAACCCCTCCCATCGCATCAGAACCATATAATGACGACATAGGGCCTCGCACAACCTCAATACGTTCAATGGCCGTTAATGGTGGTAACCATCCTTGTTCAAATCCTGAATTATCACTATTTGGTCTTGTTTCGCGGGTACTAACCTTTTTGCCATCAACTAATATTAGGGTATATTTGGCATCCATGCCTCGAATACTAATATCAGTAGAATCACCACCTCCAGTGATATTTACTCCAGGAATATCCTTCAACGCATCTGTGACATCACGATAAGGTTTTTTTTCAATTTCTTCTGGTGTAATTACCGAAATGGTAGCCGGCGCTTCTTTAACTTGTTGAGAAAACCCCGATGCAGTAACAACCATGGTGTCAGTATCTGAATTGCTAGCTGCTATAGCAGCTGTCGATAATGACAACAAAATACTAGTATTAATGACATTTGTAGCCAATTTAATCTTCTTTTTTGCTTTCATTGTTATAACCCTATTATTTATAATGACATTTATAGATTTATAAGATATATGAAGACTACACCATATGAGAATGATTATCAATATCTTTAAAAAATTATTTATAGCTAGACAAATCCTTTTTGTTAAATGATAATAATTATCATTTATATAAACACAGGAAAATTGAGATGAATAAAAAGAAAAAGATATTTTTAAGTAGTATTGCATCGATTATATTAAGTTTAACTGGTTGCCAATCAACGACAACAATGAGTGTAACTGCCAACAACCAAACGGTACAAGTTCCTAAGTTGCCCGAAAAAGTTGTTGTCATGAACTATGGGGCATTAGATACTTTAGAGGCGCTAGGTAAAGGTTCGATAGTTGTTGCAACTCCACTATCAGTTATCCCTTCTTATTTGCAACAATTTAACAAAAAATCAATTACCGATACAGGCAATATGAAAGAACCCAATATTGATGCAATCAGACAAGTTAAGCCAGATTTAATTATTATTGATGGCCGTCAAGCTAGTAAAACTGAAGATCTATCTAAAATTGCACCAGTCATTAATTTAAGTGTGAACGCCCAAAATTATGTTGAATCAACAAAAAACCATATCCATCTACTGGCAAATATTACAGGCACAGAAAGTAAAGCTGATAATATTATTCAGTCATTAGATGAAAAAATTCAACATGCCCGAGCAGTAGCCGAAGCTAGTTCTAAAAAAGCTATTGTTGCTATTCATAATGATGGAAAGATGATTCTTATCAATTCAAGCTCAAGCGCAGCATTGATTCACGATGTACTAGATGTTAAACGAGCGGTACCACTCACCGTTATGCCCGCAAATAACTTAATAGGCAAACCAAAACCAATTTTTATTGATGATAATTACATTAAATCAGTCAAACCTGATATTATTTTTGTTGTTGATCGTAGCAAAGCAATCGGCAATCAAGGTATGGCTGAGCACTTTTTTTCACAAAAAGTATTAAACAAAAGCAAAACACAGGTTGTTTATTTAACTCCTGATCTTTGGTATTTGTCGGGTGGTGGTGCTGAAAGCATAGATCGTCAAATTGACGAAATCATTAATGCATTAAAATAATATAACTTGATTGTTAACTTTCTATTTTTTAAATAGCCTTTATTGTCAATAAAGGCTTTATTTTATACTGATAAATTTCAGAGAAATACTTAATAAATAATTCTTTTTATTCAAACGAACTACTTTCCGAGTTATTACTAATCCTTAATAGATAAGCCAAAGCATTGTTAATGTAAATTTGAAATTAGAAAATCGGTATATCAACTATGATGAAATGTGATAAAATGCCGACTTTATTTTGATTTGTAAACGATAATTAACAAATATAGTTTATTGAATTCTCAAACAATACCTCTTTAATATAACACACTATTATAAATATTATGAATATGTCACCCCCTACAATTGGATTTGTGAGCCTTGGCTGTCCTAAAAATTTAGTTGACTCTGAACGAATTTTAACCGAACTGCGTACACAAGGTTATCAAGTCGTACCTAGCTATGACAATGCCGATCTGGTCATTGTAAACACTTGTGGATTTATTGACAGTGCAGTGCAAGAATCTCTAGAAGCAATCGGCGAAGCTCTTAATGAAAACGGCAAAGTCATTGTAACTGGATGCCTTGGTGCCAAAGAAGATCAAATTAGAACTGTACACCCAAAAGTACTTGAAATATCAGGTCCACACAGCTATGAAGCGGTACTAAATCATGTTAATAAATATGCACCAAAACCTGCTTATAATCCATTTACCAGTCTAGTTCCCCAACAAGGTATAAAACTAACACCAAAACATTATGCTTACCTAAAAATTTCTGAAGGTTGTAATCATAGTTGTACATTTTGCATTATTCCATCATTACGAGGTGAAATGATTAGTCGCCCTATTGGTAACGTACTTGATGAAGCAAAACGACTAGCCGACAGTGGTGTTAAAGAATTATTAGTTATTGCACAAGACACTTCAGCTTACGGCGTTGATATCAAAAACAGGACCAGTTTCTGGAATGGAATGCCATTAAAAACTGATATTCAAACGCTTTGCGAACAATTATCAAGTTTGGGAATTTGGGTCAGATTGCATTATATGTATCCTTATCCAAGTGTCGATAATCTAATTCCATTAATGGCGGATGGTAAAATTTTGCCTTATCTGGATGTACCATTACAACACGCAAGTCCAACAATTTTAAAATCAATGAAACGACCTGGAACCATTGAAAGAACCTTAGAACGTATCCATAAATGGCGAGAAATCTGTCCTGATATCACGTTACGTTCAACCTTTATTGTTGGTTATCCTGGCGAAACAGAACAAGATTTTGAATTACTGCTCAACTTTTTGTCGCAGGCACAGTTAGATCGTGTTGGCTGTTTTCCATACAGTCCTATAGAAGGTGCTGAAGCCAATAAACTTGCCGACCAAATTCCAGAAACAATCAAACAAGAACGTTTTGATCGTTTTATGCAATTACAGCAAAAAATCTCAACGCAAAAATTACAAGCCAAAATTGGCAAAACATTAGCTGTTATTGTTGACGAAATTGATGAAGAAGGTGCAATAGGTCGTAGCATGGCTGATGCCCCAGAAATTGATGGCGTTGTTTATCTAAACGAAGAAAACCAAGTCAAAGTCGGTGATATTGTTCAGGTTAACATTGAGCATTCCGATGAGTACGATCTATGGGGAACGGTTAAACGTTAATTAACACCATGAAACAACATTATAAACACGAAGTAAAAAATCTGGTTAAATTGGCAGTTCCGGTGCTAATTGCGCAAGTATCGCAAACCGCAATCACTTTTGTCGATACCATTATGGCAGGAAATTATAGTAAAACCGCCCTGTCTGGAGTGGCTATTGCAGTTTCAATTTGGTTACCAACAATTTTATTTGGGCAAGGCTTACTCACCGTTTTAACGCCAATTATTTCAAACCTAAATGGTGCAGCTAAACGAAACCAAGTTGCCGATCATACTCGGCAAGGCGTTGTCATCGCATTGGTATTATCAGTGCTTATGATGTTAGTTCTCTATCATTCCGACCTAATAATAAACTTAAGAAGCTCGGACGATCACCCTATTGATCCAGAAATGATGGACGTGGCAACCAAATTTTTACGTGCCATAATGTGGGGTGTGCCAGCATTCTTGCTTTTCTTGGTCTACCGCAATCAATGTGAAGGGCTATCAAACACAAAGCCAGCCATGGTGATTATATTCATTGCCCTTCTTGCCAACATTCCAATTAATTACGTTTTAATCTATGGAAAATTAGGCTTACCTGCTTTTGGTGGGGTCGGCTGTGGCATTACAGCGACAATCATCTTTTGGCTCATGTTTATATTAATACGCTTATATACACTCACTAGCGCAAGCCAACGCGACATTCGCCTAACACCAATCACCAAACTAGTTGATTTTGCTATAATCAAAAAAATTGTTGTGCTTGGTACTCCTCTTGCTCTCGCTTACTTTTTTGAAATGAGCTTATTTGCTGTGATTGCATTATTAATTGCCCCATTAGGTCAAATAACCGTTGCTGCACATCAAATTATATTCACCATCAGCAGTTTAACCTTCGCTATTCCATTATCTCTTGGGGTTGCTACTAGTATTCGTGTCGGTTATTTACTGGGCAAAAGAAAACCAGTTTTAGCCAAACAAACTTCTTACATTAGTTTAGCCATATCCTTAGCAATCGCCATTATAGTTGCATTAATTTTAGTTATTTTTAGTTCACAAATCATCACCATATTTACACAAGAAAATGCTGTAATTGCTATTTGTATGCAACTTATTATTTTACTCGCTATTTATCAAGCGTCTGACTATTTACAAGTAGTAGCTAGTAATGTGCTTCGAGGTTATAAAGACACTAAAAGCATTTTTTTTATTACTCTACTTTCTTATTGGGTAGTCGGATTGCCAGTTGGTTATGTTTTAGGATTAACCGACCTAATCATTCAACCAATTGGCGCAGCTGGTTTTTGGATAGGTATTATATCAGGACTTGCTGTTGCAGCATTACTATTAATAGCTAGGATGATCTATATTCAAAAACAACCTGTTGAAGTTATTTTAGAGCAGGCATCAAGATAAAGTTATTTATTAAAGACATTCAATAAAATAAAAAAGATTAACCTCATTTTATTAATAACAACTTATTGATTATTCAATAAATAAACATAAATAGGTTAATCTTTCAATAATTATGGACAAGCAACCATCCCATCGAAGTTCTAACATTAGTCCATGGTGGTAAACCCTAGACATAGAAAACTTCATCACTTTCTCCCCGTCGATACTAATACTCACAATTAAAATATTGGATATTTTTTATCAAAACCTATTGTCAAATATTTGAATAAATTTATAATTCTTGAAACCAAAAATTAATATAATAAATATAGTTACTATGATAAAAAAAGAAAATATACTTTCACATGGAGTGTGTCTTTGTCTTTCTATTTTGCTTGTTTACTTATTAGGTTACGAGCAAAGATTTGATCGCATATTTCTAACTTACTTTTCTCTTACTTTTTTAGCTCGACTTACTTTTTTTCGAATCTTTTTCTGCATTTGGTTTGTAATAGCTGCTATCTATTTTCCTATTGGATTTTATTATGGTCCACCTAATGTTGCCGTAATTAGTGCTATTGCTGAAACAGATTTTGAAGAAATAACGGAATTCTGTTCACAACTATCAGTTTATTTTTATTTTGCTCCTCTAATCTTAGCATTAATTTTTATTATATTATTTAAAAGATTTTCATTTCCAAAAACTAACAATTTCTATTTACTTATTTTTGTATTAGGGCTATGTTTTTATAGACCAATTAAAGCTGTAATAAAACATAATCCAAATTCTTTCAATACAATATCAACTACTTTATTGAATAACTTAAAGTATCCTATTTTTGAGTTTTCTCTCTCATTTTACGATAGTGCAAAACTTTATTTTCAAGAAAAACAAGAACAATTAAAACAAATTGAGCAAACAAATACTATCCCAATTTTATCTATTAATCCTCAAAAAAAGAACTATATTATTATTATTGGCGAAAGTGTTCGTAAAGACTATATGAGCGCTTATGGTTTTAAACTTGACAATACTCCCTTTGCTCGCACCCAAGCCAGCATTATTTGGGATGGATTAATAACGCCTGCACCAAATACCCAATCATCAATTCCACATTTAATTAGTCAATCAATCTTTTTAGACGACAAAAAAGTCAATGCACAACTAAATAATAATATTGTTAGCATTGCTAATGAGGCAGGATTTGAAACTTATTGGCTTTCAAATCAAGGTAAATTAGGCACAATTGAAATTACGGTACCTCGTATTGCCTCTTATGCACAACATTCATTTTACACTAAAAAAGGTGAATATAATGGTAAATCATCGAGAGGAAAACATGATACTTTATTATTACCTGAATTAGATAATATTTTATCGACAGAAAATAGCAAACCAAAACTTATTGTTATGCACCTAATTGGTTCACACTCTAACTTTTGTAAGCGATTAGAATTTAATGTGCAGTTTGATCTGAATAATAAAAATATATCATGTTATGTTAGTAGTATTAAAGAAACAGATGATCTTATTGCACAAACTATCAGTATACTAAAAAAATATAATCAAGATTATTCAGTGGTTTACTTTGCAGATCATGGACTTGCGCATGCAGATCAACATAATGACTTAAGACACAATTCAGAATATCAAGATAGTTATCGTGTCCCATTTATCTTTTTTGATTCAGATAAAACACCCCAGCAAAAAATTAATAAACAAGTATCGGGATTCCAATTAGTTTATCTATTGAGTAACTGG
Source organism: Gilliamella sp. Occ4-3 (assembly GCF_001690675.1). NCBI lineage: Bacteria > Pseudomonadati > Pseudomonadota > Gammaproteobacteria > Orbales > Orbaceae > Gilliamella > Gilliamella sp. Occ4-3. The sequence continues at coordinate 22,680 of NZ_LZHR01000001.1, read as the reverse complement.
ATGGGTATAAAATTAGACGTAAACCATAATTATATGGAAAACGAACTTTCTCAAATACCAGAACAAAAAAACATCAAAGTTAAAGGCTGGAATAACAATAAATTATATCAATTTGATAAACTAAAGAAAGATCCTAATCCCTATTAGGTTTATAATCATAGACAGATATAAAATGCCATCATTAGATCAGATGGCATTTTATCGATAATTATTCTATTATTATTTTAATAAACTATTTGCCTGAGCTATTACATTTTCAACAGTAAAGCCGAATGCTTTAAATAGTTGATCAGCTGGACCTGACTCACCAAAGCTTGTCATGCCAACGACTTTGCCGTTAAGACCAACATATTTATACCAGTAATCGCTGATACCAGCTTCAATAGCTAGGCGAGCTGTCACTGATGATGGCAATACTGACTCTCTATAAGTGCTATCTTGTTTATCAAACGCATCAGTTGATGGCATTGACACAACTCGCACTTTTTTACCTGCTTGTGTGAGTTGATGATAAGCTTCAACTGCAAGTTCTACTTCTGAACCAGTAGCAATAATTATCAACTCTGGAGTACCAGTACAATCATTTAAGATATAACCGCCTCGATAGACATTGGCTAATTGTTCAGCAGTACGTTCTTGTTGTTTTAAATTTTGTCTTGAGAAGATTAATGCAGTTGGACCATCTTTGCGCTCAATACCATACTGCCAAGCAATAGCTGACTCCACTTGGTCACATGGGCGCCAAGTACTCACATTTGGTGTAACACGTAAGCTTGCCATTTGTTCAACAGGTTGATGCGTTGGGCCATCTTCACCCAAGCCAATTGAATCATGTGTATAAACAAATAATGAACGGATTTTCATTAACGCAGCCATACGAATAGCATTGCGTGCGTACTCCATAAACATTAAGAATGTTGCACCATAAGAAATAAATCCACCATGTAAGGCAATACCATTCATAATAGCGGACATACCAAATTCACGCACACCATAATGAATATAATTACCATCAGTATTGGCTAAAATTTCTTTAGAGCCTGACCACATTGTCAAATTACTTGGTGCTAAATCAGCCGAACCACCTAAAAATTCAGGTAAAGCTGGCGCAAATGCTTCGATAGCATTTTGAGATGCTTTACGAGTTGCAATAGTTGCTGGATTTGCTTGTAATTTATTCACTACATCGTTAGTGATTTGAGACCAATTTGCTGGCAAATCACCATTAACACGACGCTTGAATTCTTTAGCTAATTCAGGATAGGCCTTAGCGTAAGCATCAAAACGAGCATTCCATTCATCTTCGTGCTGTTTACCTTTAGCTTTCGCATCCCAAGCATCGTAATAATCTTTAGGAATTTCAAAAGCAGGATAATTCCAACCTAATGATTTACGGGTTGCTTCAATTTCAGCATCACCTAAAGGTGCACCATGACTTTCATGGCTACCTGCTTTATTTGGCGAACCAAAACCAATTACCGTTTTACACATTAGTAGTGATGGTTTATCACTTACTGCTTGCGCTTGTTCAATCGCTTGTTTTAAGGCTTTAGCGTCATGCCCATCAATACCACGAATAACATGCCAACCATAAGATTCAAAACGTTTTGCGGTATCATCAGTAAACCAACCTTCTACCTCACCGTCGATTGAAATTCCATTATCGTCATAAAATGCAATTAGTTTACCTAGCTTTAGCGTGCCTGCTAATGAACACACTTCGTGTGATATCCCTTCCATCATACAACCATCGCCCATAAACACATAAGTATGGTGATCAACAATGGTATGACTTGCTTTATTAAATTGTGCCGCTAACGTTCTTTCTGCAATTGCCATACCTACAGCATTGGCAATACCTTGCCCAAGTGGGCCTGTGGTTGTTTCGACACCTGGCACATAACCATATTCAGGGTGTCCTGCAGTTTTTGAATGCAACTGACGAAAGTTTTTCAAATCATCGATAGTCACGTTATAACCTGTTAAATGTAACAAGCTATAAATCAGCATAGAGGCATGACCATTTGATAACACAAAACGGTCACGATCAGCCCATTTAGGATTGGTTGGATTGTGTTTTAAAAAGCCACGCCAAAGTACTTCGGCCATATCCGCCATACCCATTGGCGCACCAGGATGGCCTGATTTTGCTTTTTGCACGCCATCCATGCTTAATGCCCTTATCGCATTCGCCAGTTCGCGGTGAGATAGTGTGGTTGCATTCATGTCATCATCTCCAAAAAATTTTGAGTTTAAATTTGTTAATACCTGCAAGGTTAACATCACTTGCAAAATCGTTATTTAAATTAACGAAAGAAATAGCATAAAAATGGGGAGCATACTCCCCAATTGTTTTATATGATTATAACAATGCGCCAATCATATCTTCTAATTTGCCTTGATCTACGGCAAAAGCACGAATTCCTTCGGCTAATTTTTCAACTGCCATAGCATCGCTATTATGTTGCCATCTAAATTCGGCCTCAGTCATTGGCGCAGGACGAGCAACTATGGTTTGATTTGGATTGAGCTTCTGTACAACAGGCGCATTTGATTGTTGCATTTCGGCTAATAGATTAGGCGAAATAGTTAATCTATCACAACCTGCTAATGCTAAAATTTGCTCGACTTTACGGAAGCTTGCCCCCATCACAATGGTTTTATAGCCGTGTTGTTTGTAATAGTTAAAGATATTACGAACTGAAACAACACCTGGATCTTCATCAGCGACATAAGGATCGATTGGTTTTTTAGCTTGATACCAATCATAGATTCGACCCACAAAAGGCGAAATTAGAAAAGCATTTACTTCGGCACAAGCTCGTGCTTGTGCAAATGAAAATAGCAAAGTTAAATTACAGTTGATCCCTTCTTTTTCTAGCACTTCAGCCGCTTTAATACCTTCCCAAGTTGAAGCAATTTTAATTAAGATACGTGACTTATCGATACCCTTTTTTTCATAAAGTGCAATAATTTTACGTGCCTTTTCAATACACCCTTGTTTATCAAAAGACAAACGGGCATCCACTTCGGTCGAAATACGACCAGGAACTGTTTTTAAAATTTCGGCGCCAATATTAACTGCAACCTGATCACACGCATTAACTAATTGTTGTTCTTTACTGCCACCAATTTTTTTCGCAGTTTCAACTGCAGAATCAATTAAATAACGATATTGAGGAAGTTGCGCTGCTTTCAAAACGAGGGAAGGATTGGTTGTTGCATCTTCGGGGGAAAACTGCTTAATAGAATCGATATCACCAGTATCGGCTACCACTACAGTTAATTTTTTAAATTCATCTAATTGACTCATACATTTTATCCTCATACAACGTTTTACTATAATGAAAGTATAATAACATTTATTCAACAATAAAACGACTTTGTCATGAGGTGGTCATTAATCTATCTTGTTGTCAAAAATCAGACAGGCTGAAAACATAAAATGTAGCCTCAGACTCTGATAATATAGAATCACTTATCCATGTTTGCTAGCTTATCCATACAAATAAAATTAATTCTGTGAATTTAATCACAAAATCAAATCAGCGTTAATTAGCATCATTTATCTATGATGCAACAAAATAATTGACAACACATTATAAATGTAAAAAGTTACTGATTCATGATTCAATTAAACCCAAACATATTCAACATTACCAGCTAAGTGACAGTTTGAACAAGAGTGACACTTATTAGTTTGGCAAAACAATAGCTGATCTTGTACTATGAGCTTTATCATCCCTTTTTTAATCCAAAACCCTAACATCTGCTCAGCTGCACTTTCAGGTAAACGAAAATGGCGTGCAACATCTTGCAATGGTACACGGCCTTTTAATTGTACATAATCACGAATCGACGTTATTAACATAGCAATAATCCGATAATTAAAGTTACAGAAAAATCACAAATCTTTTCTCTATCTATATTTTTACAAATTAGCTAGCCAGCTACTTACTGACAGCATGATGATTCTTTACACTGTTGTAGATTCGGTTCCGTTTGTTGGTTAAATGATGAATATCGCCCTAAAGTACGCATAAACAATAGTGCTACAACAATAAATACACTACATCCCAAAAGCCACCAACCTGCCATAGTAGAATGCCCAAGCAAAGTAAATTGATAATAAATCGTTGCTGTTAGCCATGCGATAGTAAAAGTCCAAATTGCCACAAATATCATCCATCTAAAACCAGCCTCTCGGTACACAGCTCCTAATGCAGCAGCACAAGGTGTATAAAGTAAAATGAAGATCAAATAACTCATCGCATTCGAAGACGAACCAAAAGCGCCCTTGATTTGAGAAATTGTTACCGAATTTACATCCAAATCAGACTGAAGTGAATCAATATTTTGTGAAACTGTATTAAACCCTAGTGGATCTAATACTGCATCTGATAGATCAACTAAATTCTTAGGAATCGTTGCCAACGCATCTACAATCCCTTGTGATAAATCAAATGACTTGGTTGCTTGCTCATTGTCATCGCCCATAGAATAAAGCGAATTAAGCGTTGCAATCACCGACTCCTTAGCAAAAATACCCGTAAAAATTCCCACCGTTGCGGGCCAATTATCGTGTTTAATCCCCATTGGTGCAAATGCTGGAGTAATTGTTTGGCTAACAACAGAAAGCATAGAGTCCTGCGAACTTTCGTGTCTAAACGAACCATCACTCCCCCATGAATTAAGCACACTTAATATTGTTACCATCAATACAATGGCTTTACCTGCTTTAAAAATAAATGACTTTAAACGCTGCCAAGTCAAACTAATTAGACTACTTAAAGTCGGAATACGATACACTGGCATTTCCATAATAAACGGTGTTAATGAACCTTTTAATAGCGTAAATTTAAGTATAAATCCAGTTATCATTGCCACAACTACACCAAGCAAATATAAGGCAAACACCACTATAGAGGCATTTTTAGGAAAAAATATCACGGCGAATAAAGCATACACCGGCAATCTAGCTCCACATGACATGAAAGGAATCATACAAATTGACATAATACGATCACGTGTGCTTTCTAACGTTCGCGTGCCCATAATGGCTGGCACACCACAACCGAAACCCACTAACATTGGCACAAATGCTTTTCCCGGCAAACCAATGCAACGCATCAGCCGATCGATTACCATTGCTGCTCGCGCCAAATAACCAGAATCTTCCAAAAAAGACAAACAAAAAAACATCGCCCCAATGACAGGAATAAAAGTTGAAACCGTTTGAATACCACGACCAATCCCATTAGCCAAAATAGCCGTAAGCCAATTCGGTGCATTGATAGCATGAAGTAACTGCGTTGAGCCATCGACAAAAATAGTACCACACAGCACATCAAAAAAATCAATAAACACAGTCCCAAAATTAATCGCTAGCATAAACATGGCATACATTGCGAGTAAAAAGAACGGAATACCAGTAATACGCCCTAAGGTGATATTATCCAATATGTCTGAAAATCGACGACTAAGTTCACGTGGTTTATCAATCACTTTCTTACAAATTGTATCAATCGTATCATAACGTGCACTAGCAAGCGCCACATCAATTTCATTATCACACCATTTTGCAAGCAATGAACGGCAGTTTGCAAACATCTCTTTTTCGCATTCGAGTAAGTTATAACGCGAATCATCTAATAACGCATCCATCAATTGCCAACGATTGAATTGATGCACAACACTATCATCTGGTAACTCACAAATACAACGATTAATCACCGCTTGCTGATCATCGCCAAGCAAATCAATCGACGGTTGAGCTACTTGTGGCGTGATTACCATGTTTTCGATTTGTTGATAAAAGCACGATAACCCCATTTTTTGGGTTGATGATAATGCCACAACAGGGCAACCTAACAGTGTTGACAACATATCAACATTAATCTGTTCGCCCATGGCTTTAACTGCATCCATCATATTTAATACAACAATCATTGGCACTTGCAAATCAATTAACTGACAAGTTAAATACAGACTACGTTGCAAATTAGTTGCATCCATAATATTAATAATAACACTATCACTATCAGACAACACAAACTGACGTGCGATAAGCTCATCTTGTGAAACACTAAGTGGGTCTGGTTCGATCGAATATGTACCAGGCAAATCAACGACTTCATATTGTGCATTATGATAAGTAAAAACACCTGTCTTACGTTCAACAGTCACTCCAGGCCAATTTCCTACACGTTGCTTTGAGCCAGTTAATAAATTAAATAATGTCGTCTTACCACAGTTAGGGTTACCAATTAATGCTATCTTCATTTACTTACCTCCATAACTTCAATAGCTTGTGCTTCTTTACGACGCAAACAAAGCCAAAATCCACGCATTTTAATTTCAATCGGATCACCAAATGGTGCAACTCGCACAACCAGAACCTTACACCCTGGTGTAATCCCCATTGCAAGTAACTTTCGACGAAAAGGTAACGATTCGGGTAACAACCTAGTAATAACCGCCTCGTGGCCTAAAGGTAACTGGTTAAGAGTAAAAAATGACATTACGCTTCCTAAAAAATGACAACAGTACTGATATAAATAATCATATAAAATTAAAAATACATATTTTAGAAAGAAATGAAGTTATTTTTAGTGTAAAAATGCGAATTATTCTCAACAAAAATAAATAAACAGTAAAAAAATAGTAAATATAATTAAACAATAAAAAATACAAACTCAAACCTTCGCTGTGTTGTGTTTCTAAATAGGTAAAATAAATACTCACGATGTAAATACCCCAAACTTAGTACACTCTCACGTAGAAAATTAAGCTGCCTGTTTTCGTGTTTTTAATTCAATAGGCATCATATTATTTGATGTCTTATGTGTAGGATATTACTAATATTGTTTACGGTAATTTGAGAAACTACTGTAATAATTAGTCGTAAAAAACAAAATTAGCGCTTTATCACCAGCAAAGCAATATGCCGTTTATATCATAAAGAAAAAATAACGGTCACTGATTTGGCTAAACACTATTACAAAACCTATCCAAGTAAAATGCTACAGGTTGATACCAAAGGTTTATCTTTACTTATAAATCAAACGAAACAGCAAACTAGAAAAATTATTTTCTAGTATTAACATGATTTTTTTGTTTTTTTACTTAAACACGGTGTTTTCCTGAAACTTTTTTGACAAAAATTGGACAGTCTTTGTTTGTTAGATAAATATTTGTTTAGATAAACTGCGTGATAATCGCTGTATCAAGCAAAAATGTACCAATCCCACCTGTCAAACCGATGTGAAAGCCGAAAGAGTGATACAAACTTTGAATTGCGATGTGGCATAATCGGCAAATATTTAGCGATTCAAAAGATAGAAAACAAAAACTTAAACGCTTTATTAATTTTTATAATACCATTAAACACCATAAAGCGATTTCAGGCAAAACGCCTTACGAGTCTTTAGAGGATTATTTTAATTATGAAGTGTAAACAACTCGGCGTTTTCATACAGATTAAGAACTAAATGCTAAAAACTAAGGGGTGGTGCAAATCTTGTAGCCACTGTAGTCAGCGCTGAGGCTGAGGACGTTGCCGCCGTGCGAGGAGACAGAGAACTGGCCGCTACCTGAGGCGTCGCTTGTCCAATAGCCGAAGTCTCTGGAGACCGAATCAGCGTAGTCGAGCATGAAGCCCCACTCCGAGAAAAATCCTCCCCCTATGTGACGCATATAATAATTACCTGATGAACTAGGTGTGGCTCCTAAATTTTTATAGTTTGAATTGGTTAAATCCCTTACTCGCGGTATCCGATAACCCAAACTATTACATTCTGCTAAATTGTCACTATAAGCAGCCCGCCCCCCAATGACGAACCACTGCTTTAACACAAATCCATATTTTACTACCCCATCACCGGTATTAATATCTCTACCCACTAACTCAAACGTCTGTGGTAACCTTGGCTTAATTTGGCTAGATAGTCCCCATGGACCTGTTAACTTAACACGAGCGACAACTTGTCCCTTGTCTTCATCAGGAATCCAGTAATCATTAGGTACAACATTTGTCACTGTTGCAGTAATTCCCTCATGCGTGACTGGTTCCCATTTCAATTCATTTATATCTACTTCAGTTATGAGTAAATCAAAATATAATTTATTCATACCTGTGGTCGGGAAATTGAGGTGGTATAATTCAGGATGAGTTGATTCAAAATCAATTGATTGTACTAAAAAACCCTTATCAGGATTCCATAAGCTAGCTGGGCCTGCGTATTGCCTATTACTCCAAAATAGATTTGGCCTTACATAATTGATAACAGCCGACGGTATTATTATTGCATCACTACGATTACCTGCTCGAGCCTTTTTACCATTCGCCTGTACATTCCATGACGATGACAATAATAACAGTGCTGATACTAACAAAGCTGTTTTAGGTGATTTGAGCGATAATTTCGATAATTCGTTGAGAAATAATTTGGAAGGTATAAATAAGTTTCGTGAAAAAACTCGTCGAATAAGATTATTTGATAAACTTAAGACATAGGTTTGCCAGTGCTGGTGTCTGGTGTCTAAAATGATAATGCATTATGGTTAACCTGTCAAGTAATAATTTGTTTTATTTAGATTTTTATAATTATTTGCTTATTTAATAAGCTTGTTTTCCTATAGCGATAAAAGTATAACCATAAAAAAAATAGTTGGCTAGTTTTTTAGCAGATTTTTTGTAAAGAAATGTAAAGATAAAACAATTCAACTTTATAGATAGGTTAATTTTATTATTAAAATATGGAGTTAGCTTTATAGCTTTTAAATTTTGTCGGAATAACTGATATTGGTGATAACGTTTAATTTAAGAATTTTGAGCGTAACATCTTACAAATCACATGGCTACAAAATATAAACTACGGTACCCAACGCCCACGCTCGCTCTTAACCATCGGCATGATTTACTCAAATCATTATGATATTCGCCTTTTTTAAGCCTATTTGCTTTGCTCAGAAGTGCCAAGTTGTTACTGATAAATTGGCATCCATAACAAAGCACAAACTCACCAAACAGTCCTATTTGGCGTGCTGCCCTCAGTCTATCAGCAAAGCACTCCGACACAGTTAAAAGATAGGTAAATTAACCTTGCCGTGTTGTGTGTTTTCTCTAAAATAGCTCAGATAGACTATTGATTTTATTGAAGTTTTTTGTTTTACTTAAATTAAGTAATTATTAGCTAATTTCTGTTTTTATTACAATGTTTTTGCTGTGTTTTTTGTGCCTTGCACACAACTAATAACTTTCGTTAGTTAACACACTATGGGATATAAATTTACTTTTATACTAAATAGTATGTTTTATTGGAGCGGGAAACGAGGTTCGAACTCGCGACCCCGACCTTGGCAAGGTCGTGCTCTACCAACTGAGCTATTCCCGCATGAGAGTTGTTTGTTAGTGGTGCCCGGGGCGAGACTTGAACTCGCACGGCCAAAAAGGCCGAGGGATTTTAAATCCCTTGTGTCTACCGATTTCACCACCCGGGCTCAAAACACATTACCAAAAGGTAATTGCGTTTCGAATGCTGTGCATTTTACCCATCTTAATTTTGCCGTCAACTAAAAATTAAAAATTATTGTTTAACTGCTCAATGTTTGTCACTTTTTATGGCTTTTATTAATCTTTCTATAAAAATTAAAGTTAAAGTTATGGTTTATTATCTTCCCATAACGTTATTGGTATTTTTAAAATTTAAATATGACTTAAACACTGAAAGATGAACCGCAACCGCATGTTGTTGTTGCATTGGGATTATCAACCACAAAACGAGAGCCTTGTAAACCTTCTACATAATCGATAGTGCCGCCAACTAGATATTGTAAACTCATGGGATCGATAACTAAAGATACACCATTTTTTTCAATAGCTAAGTCATCTTCGTTTACCTTTTCATCGAAAGTAAAACCATACTGAAATCCACTACAACCACCGCCTGTTATATACACCCTTAATTTTAGGTTTGGGTTCTCTTCTTCAGTGACTAATGATTTAACTTTGTTGGCTGCAGCATCAGTAAAGTTAATCGGTAAAGCATCGCTCATATTCTTCTCCTAATATATTGATCTTTGCATTATATACCTTTGCTAAATGAAAATACAAAATAGAAAACTTCTATTAAATAAATTTCTCATAGTTAGCTTGAATTTATTTTGATTTTATGAATAAATACAACAAATTTTTATAGAGAGATCATCTCAGTTATGCAAAACAATTTCAAATCAGAAAAACTTTATCATCAGGCTCAATCAGTTATGCCTGGTGGCGTTAATTCGCCTGTTCGCGCCTTTAATGGCGTTGGTGGTTCACCTTTATTTATCGAGCGTGCAAACGGTGCGTATATTTATGATGTGGACGAAAGAGCCTACATTGATTATGTTGGTTCTTGGGGGCCGATGATCCTTGGACACAATGACCCCGATGTAGCCAATGCGGTAATTAACGCTGTTCATAACGGTTTAAGTTATGGTGCACCAACCGAAATTGAAACCAAAGTTGCTAATTTGGTCACTCAATTAATGCCTTCAATTGAAATGGTGCGTATGGTAAATTCGGGAACTGAAGCAACCATGAGTGCCATCCGTGTTGCACGTGGTTTTACTGGACGTGATAAGATTATTAAATTTGAAGGCTGTTATCACGGTCATGCTGATTATTTGTTAGTTAAAGCGGGGTCTGGTGCTCTTACTTTTGGACACCCAACTTCCCCAGGTGTACCTGATGATTTTGTTAAACATACCTTAGTTTGTGATTATAACAATTTAGAATCGGTCAAAAAACAATTTGAACAATATCCCGACCAAATTGCCGCCATCATTATTGAGCCTGTTGCTGGCAATATGAATTGCGTGCCAGCAAAAAAAGAGTTTTTACACGGTTTACGAACACTTTGCGATAAGTATGGTGCGTTATTGATCATTGACGAAGTTATGACGGGCTTTAGAGTCGCTCTTGGCGGAGCTCAAGATTATTATGATGTTGTGCCCGATTTAACTTGTTTAGGTAAAATTATTGGTGGTGGTATGCCTGTTGGAGCGTTTGGTGGTCGTGCGGATATTATGATGCAATTAGCACCAATTGGTCCAATATACCAAGCTGGAACTCTTTCAGGTAATCCTGTTGCAATGGCTGCGGGTTACACAACGTTAACCAAGTTAATGGAAGTTGGGATCTATCAAGAGTTAGAAGATAAAACCGCATCGCTTGCTGATGGCTTATTGTCGGTAGCTAAAAAGCATAATGTACCATTAGTGGTGAATTATGCAGGTGGGATGTTTGGATTATTCTTTACAACTGCTTCTGAAGTAACCACTTATCAAGATGTGATGCAGTGTAATGTTGAATTATTTAAGAAATTCTATCATCATATGCTAAATGAAGGTGTTTATTTTGCACCGTCAGCTTTCGAAGCTGGTTTCATGTCACTTAAGCACACAAACAAAGAGATCAATCACACCATTGATGCAGCAAGTCGTTTTTTTAATAACTTAGTTTAAATGTATAGCACTTTTTATATTTCCAATTAAAAATTAAACTATTAAAATAGGTAATAATTATATGGTTAATCCACTTAAAGAAGGTGAAAAAGCACCACAATTTTCGTTGCCAGACCAAGATGGAGAGCTTGTAGGCTTAAATGACTTTAAAGGCAAACGTGTTTTAATTTATTTTTACCCAAAAGCGATGACACCTGGTTGCACTGTGCAAGCATGTAATTTGCGAGATTGTTCTGATGAGTTCAAAAAATACAATGTGGTGATTCTTGGTATAAGTACGGATAAACCTGAGAAGTTATCTCGATTTATCGAAAAAGAGCTGTTAAATTTTACGTTGCTTTCTGACGAAAATCATGAAGTTGCTCAAGCATTTGGTACTTGGGGCGAAAAAGAGTTTATGGGGAAAACCTATGATGGAATTCACCGTATAAGCTTTTTAATCAGTAAAGACGGTAAAATCGAAAAAGTGTTTGACGATTTCAAAACCGCCAACCATCACGAAGTAGTTTTAGACTATCTTAAAAAACACAGTAAATAGTTCTGATTAAAAGCAGATTAACCATTAATCTGCTTTTACTTCGCTATTGATAGTATTTAATTCGTCTGGTTTTGGCCATGCATTTATAATTGCCTTAACTAATGTAGCCAAAGGTATTGCAAAAAATATTCCCCAAAATCCCCATAAACCACCAAACACAATTACCGCTAAAATAATAACTAATGGATGTAAATTAAGTTTTTCAGAAAATAAGCAAGGTACCAATAAATTACCATCTAATGCTTGTATTAATACATAGAAAAACAATAAATAACCAAATTGTGCGCTTAATCCCCATTGAAATAGAGCAATTAATACAACTGGAATACTTGAAATAATAATACCAACATAAGGCACTAATACAGATAATCCAACAAGCACAGCTAATAAAAGTCCATAATCTAAACCAAAATACCAAAAAGGAATATAGACACAAATAGATAAAATAATTATATGTAGTACATTGCCTACTATATAATTGGATATTTGCATATCCATTTCAGCAGCAACTTTGTTTAAAATTGTACGATTCTTAGGCAAGATTTTTGAACAGTATCCCCATATTTTTGTTTTGTCCTTTAATAAAAAAAACATCATTATGGGCACTAATACCCCATTAATTGCAACAGATACTAGCCCTAATAAAGACACAATGGAAAATTGCAATAACGAATTACCAGTTTGCACAACTTTGTTGGTAATACCTTGGATGACCGAGTCGAATAAGCCAACATCAATTAGTTCAGGGTAGTGTTCAGGCAAGGTGGTTAAAAAGTTGTTTGCAAAATTTAGCATGTTTGGAATATTAGTGATTAAGCTAATGCTTTGTTGCCAAATTAATGGTAATAAAATCATAAATCCGACTAATACAATCATTAAAAAAAGCAGTAACACCATTACAACTGCCAGTGTTCTTGGTATGTTTTTTTTATGTAGATAGTTAACCGGTCTATCAAGTAAATAAGATAGTACAATCGCAATTAAAACCGGTAGAAGAATTTTATTGAAAAAATAGATAATAACAAATAAGCCAACAATAACAGCCATTAGCGAAACAACATGCGGATCGCTAAAGCGTTTTTTATACCATTCTATGAACATTTTTAACATTAAAATACTCCTATTTTGCTGACTTTTTAAGTAATAACTTCGTTTTGGTTATTTTTTTAAACCACCTAATATACCACGGGTGATCTGTTTACCGATTTGATTAACAACTTGCCTTGTTGCGCTTTTAGCTATTTTTTGGGTGATACCATCATGTTGTCCACCTCTTGGCCCCTTAGTACCAAAAAGTAGTGTGCTTAAAAAATTTAGCAATCCACCATTATTTTGTTTATTATTTTTATCATCGTCTATTTTTATATCGCTACCATTTCTGTTTTGATCGGATTGGTTATTTAACGAAAATCCATTTTTCAGTATTTCATAAGCGGATTGTCGATCTATGGTTTGTGCGTATTTATTGTAAAAACATGATTGGCGAATAATAGTTAATTGACCTTCTGGCAACATAGGTCCCATTTTTGAACTCGGTGCAATAATATAACCACGTTCAACCATGTTTGGACTGCCTTTTTCATCTAGAAACGAGATAAGAGCTTCGCCAACGCCTAATTCCATTATTGCTTTTTCAGTATCAAAACTTGGATTGGCACGCATAGTTTGGGCAGCCACTTTTACAGCTTTTTGATCTTTTGGGGTAAATGCGCGTAAGGCATGTTGCACACGATTGCCTAATTGCCCTAAAACTGTATCAGGAATATCACTCGGATTCTGAGAAGAAAAATAAACCCCGACCCCTTTAGAGCGAATTAAACGCACCACTTGTTCTATTTTTTCTAATAATGCAGGCGAAATGTTATTAAAAAGTAAGTGAGCTTCGTCAAAAAAGAAGACAAGTTTCGGCTTATCAAGATCACCTACTTCTGGCAAATGCTCAAAAAGTTCTGACAATAGCCACAATAAAAAGACTGAATATAATTTTGGCGAGTTATATAACTTTTCGGCCGATAAGATGTTAATTATACCGTAACCTTTAGGATTAACTTGCATTAAATCTTGAATGTTAAGCATTGGCTCACCAAAGAAAAATTCGGCACCTTGTTGTTCAAGAGTTAACAATCCACGTTGAATTGCGCCAATTGACGATAGCGAAATGTTTCCATATTGTGTGGTAAATTTTTTAGCGTTATCACCAACAAATTGAATTAATGCTCGAAGATCTTTAAAGTCAATTAATAATAAATTGTTATCATCAGCGATTTTAAATATCAACTGTAATACACCTGCTTGAACGTTATTTAAATCGAGTAACTGACCAAGCAAAATAGGCCCTATATCTGACACAGTGCTACGAACGGGGATTCCTTTTTCAGCAAATACATCCCATAATTCAATGGGTGACGAGTCTGGTTGCCAATTATTAACTTCAATACTCGCTAAACGAGCTTGTAGTTTTTCAGTTAATTTGCCCTTTTCACCAATCCCAGTTAGGTCGCCTTTAACATCAGCAAGAAAGACAGGTACACCTATTTTTGAAAAACCTTCTGCCATTTTTTGTAATGTCACTGTTTTACCTGTACCAGTTGCGCCAGTAATTAAACCATGACGATTAGCTAATGCAGCAATAATTGATAAATCTTTACCATGACTTTTGGCAACTACAATCGACTCACTCATGGAATAACTCCCTTGTTGTTTTTTACTTTGCAATTAAAACAGTTTTGTTATAAAAATATATTTTGGTTATTAAAACAATTTTTCTATTAAAACTACACATAATATTGTATTCTGAATTAGCAATAGCTGCTATTGTTATTATTCTAACTAGCCCAATAAGGAGGCACTATGTTTCCAGAATATCGAGAATTAATTTCCAAATTAAAAAATACCGATTTACGTTTTCAAAAATTATTCGACCAACATAATGAGCTCGACCAAAAAATTAAAAATATTGAATCTGGAATTATTGTCAATACCGCTGAAACGATAGAGGCATTAAAAAAACAGAAACTTAAAATTAAAGATGAAATTCATGAAATTCTAAAAAAAGCGTCTGAAATTATCTAAACTTTTAATTACCTACAACTTGTAATTATTTTAATTAATCGTATTATTTCAAACTAATAAACGATTAAACAAAAACCCCAATAATTGGGGCTTTTTATTATGTGTTAACTTAAAATCCTTGCGCTAACTATTTTATATTTAATTGCTTAATTTTGCTTGAGCTTTTTTTTGTTTTCGGCTTTTAATTAGCATAATTAAATTTTTATGTGGTGTTTTCATAGATTATTTCCTTTGTTATTATTTTATATTTAACATTTTGATTTTTAGTATTTTTTAAATACATACTTTTTAAATTAGCTAAGCGATATTAGTATCACTTAGCTGTTATTAGTTAATTAAAACCATTGTCCAAAACGTTTGATATAGATACGTTTCACTAATTGTGCAACGCAGCAATAGCTAAA
Organism: Gilliamella sp. Occ4-3; assembly: GCF_001690675.1. Classification (NCBI taxonomy): domain Bacteria; kingdom Pseudomonadati; phylum Pseudomonadota; class Gammaproteobacteria; order Orbales; family Orbaceae; genus Gilliamella; species Gilliamella sp. Occ4-3. The sequence goes on along the minus strand of NZ_LZHR01000001.1, from coordinate 7,158 downwards.
TAAGGTTGCTAAAAGCCATGGAAAGTATGACCAAGGTAATGGTTGTAGTCCAATTAACCCACTAAGTGGAGAAAACGGAATATAAATACCAATAACCATAACTAACAAAGTCATCACAATAACAGGAAATGCCGCAGTGCTTTGCACAAATGGAATTTTTTGTGTTCTTAGCATGTGCACAACTAAAGTTTGCGATAACAACCCTTCAATAAACCATCCTGAATGAAATAGTGATTGAGCTTCAACACTATTAGCACTAAATACAAACCACATTAATGCATAAGTTGTAATATCAAAAATAGACGATGTTGGTCCAATCCAAATCATAAAACGTCTAATATTTAACGCATTCCATTTACGTGGTTTTTGTAAAAATTCATTGTCCATTTTGTCCCATGGCAATGAGAGTTGTGAAATATCATACAATAAGTTTTGAATAAGTAAATGTATCGCTAGCATAGGTAAAAATGGTAGAAACGCACTAGCAACCAATACTGAAAAAATATTGCCAAAATTAGAACTTGCTGTCATGTTTAGATATTTCATGATATTACCAAAGGTCTTGCGGCCACATATTACACCTTCTTCTAAAACCATTAAGCTTTTTTCAAGTAAAATAATATCAGCAGATTCTTTAGCGATGTCGGTTGCAGTATCGACCGAAATCCCTACATCTGCATCGCGAAGTGCTGGTGCATCGTTAATACCATCGCCTAAAAAACCAACAGTATGCCCATTATCTTGCAACAATCGAATAATTCGCGATTTTTGCAATGGTGTTAATTTTGCAAAAATAGTGTGCTGTTCGATCTGTTTTTTTAGCTCGTCATCATCCATTTTTTCAATTTCAGTGCCAAGTAATGGTGTGCCTGGTTCTAAACCAACTTCTCGGCAAACTTTAATGGTGATGATTTCGTTATCACCAGTTAAAACTTTAACGCCCACACCATGCTCATTCAATGCCGAAATAGCTTCAAATGCGCTTTCTTTTGGTGGATCTAAAAAAGTTAAAAAGCCACGAATGGCGAGCGCAGTTTCGTCCTGCACGGTGTATTGTGGTTTTGTTTCACTTGCCGGAATGTTTTTTACTCCAACGGCTAATACTCTAAAACCTTCTTTATTATATTCATGTGCTAATGCGATCAAAGCTTGTTTACGTTCATCGTTTAATGGTAAATATTCGTCATTTTCATAAACGTAACTGGCAATAGACAGCATTTCTTCAACTGCGCCTTTACAAATCATCAAATGGTTATCATCACCATTTTGTACCACCACCGATAAACGTCGGCGTACAAAATCAAATGGTAATTCATCAATTTTTTTGTATAAGCTAACACCAACCTTTTTCATGCTGGTCTTTTCTTCGGCAAAACGAATAATCGCTTTATCCATCAAGTTTTTCATGCCGCTTTGATAATAACTATTAAGCCATGCAAGTTCCAAAACAGATGAATCGACTTGACCTTTTATATCAAGGTGATGCTCTAAAATAATTTTATCTTGTGTTAATGTCCCCGTTTTGTCAGTACATAAAATATCCATCGCCCCAAAATTTTGGATTGCGTTGAGTCTTTTAACAACCACTTTACGTTTTGCCATACCAACAGCGCCTTTTGCTAGATTAGCGCTCACTATCATTGGTAACATTTCAGGCGTCAAGCCAACGGCCACGGCTAATGCAAAAAGTGCAGCATCGCCCCAATCATTTTTTGAAAAACCATTAATAAAAAATACAATTGGCACCATAATTAGCATAAAGCGAATAAGCAACCAGCTAACACTATTAACACCGCGATCAAACGAAGTTTCAGCACGAGATCCTACAATTGATTTTGCCAATGAGCCAAAATGAGTATCCCCTCCTGTTGCAACAACAATGGCTGTGGCGGTTCCACTAACAACGTTGGTTCCCATGTAACAAATGTTATTAACATCAAGCAAATTATCTTTGTTGATGTTTGATGTTTCGAGATTATCGGATGTTTTTTGTGTTACAGCACCTAATGTGTCGTACTTTTCAACTGGAATCGATTCGCCTGTTAATACGGCTTGGCTAACAAATAAATCCCGAGATTCAATCAATCGAATATCTGCTGGGATCATGTCTCCAGCCGACAAGTAAACAATATCCCCAGGAACAATTTCACTTAATGGAATTTCAATACGTTCTGGGCTCATATCTTTATGCGCACGTCTTAGCACCGTTGCTGTTGTACGAATCATCGATTTTAACGCCTCAGCCGCTTTGTTCGATCTAAATTCCTGCCAAAAACGCAATAATCCACTCAGTGATACCATAGTTAGAATAATGATAATACTGGTTAAATCTGTCTCTTCACCATTTTGCAAAGGTAACCAAAAATCAGTCACAAAACTGACAATAGCTAACGCTAATAATACAAATATAAATGGATTATTAAACGCCATTAATAGTTGTACTAAAACTGATGGTACCTTTTCGCGTGCAACTTCATTTTTTCCATATGTTTCAATTCTCGACTTTGCACTTTCTTGTGTTAATCCTGAAAGGCTGGATTGAAATTTAGCTAAAATACTATCAAGACTGCTTTGAGCTTCGTTGATAGCTTTAATATCTACACTATTTTGTGCTTTAGTTTTTGATGTATTTTTTGTCATCATAAGTACCTATATTCATAATTTTGGCAAAAGTAGGCCAATTTATTGTTACTAAATAACAATAAATAATTAAATTTTATGATTAACTAAAATTTAGTGCATAACAAAAGTAGCCTATAAAGCTATTTCTTATAGCTTGGGCTGAGCATTAAATTTGATTAGCAAACAGAATTAATTAAGAATTTAGATACAACTCGGTGGTTCTAAATGTTTTTCTGAAAGATGTAAAACACGCACCATTAAACTTTGCGCGCATTGGTGTTTTGAATTTGTGTGATAGCGTGTAAAAAAATACATATCGTTCACCGTTACCGTTTTATCAATTTCGGTTTGTGAACTGAAAAAATGGTTATTTAGACAGGTTCATTAACCGATAATGATGTGTTTAAATTTGTCTCCCCTAGTCTTGGGGTGACCCGATTGAGTGTCCATATTTCTCCTGTAAATTGAACTCTTCACTTTATATTTCAACTTCCCTTCACCCTCGTTTTTAACTTCCATAATAGCTAAAAAAGGAAGAAAAGCTCAAAAGGCGGGCTCTTTATACTCCTTTAAGGATTAGAAGTCAACCTATATCACGAAAAAATAAATACAGTTGTTGAAAAACGGCACTTATCGCCGTTTTCATCTTCACTTTATATAAAATTGATAACCCTATTATCTAATAGAATATACAATCGCTACCCTATTAACTAACGTAAATATTTTAAAGGGAACTATCGGAATTACTCCATAATAATCAGTCCAATTTGGTAATTATTTTGTGATTTCTTTTATCACATTTATTTAAGAAAAATGTACTCAAAACGGCTAACTTGGATAATATTATTAATATATGCTGATATTTGATCGAGTTATAAAAATAACAAAAAAGAAAAAGCACTTAAAATTATTATTTAATTAGTATGGCTATATTAATAAACAGAATGAACAGTATTATTAAATTTCATCCTGTTTTTTATATAGATATTAACCTTAAATATTCAACCTTGCATTCTTTAACTGATTAACAAGATCTAACAGTGATAAATTAAGTTGATACATAAATTGTTGGTACGAAAACTCTTTTTTGCTAATTTCGTTTAATTGCAATTCCCAATGAGCGGTCATGTCTGGCATCGACATTATATCTGGTAGTGATAAAATCAGATTTTTACCCACCTCAGTTGAGCGAATTGCTTTGCCTTGACGAATTAAAAATTGACGTTTAAATAACAATTCAATAATGCCAGCCCTTGTTGCTTCTGTACCTAAACCATCAGTTTCACGCAGTATTTTTTTGATTTCTGGATCTTTAACAAATCTGGCAATCCCCGTCATCGCAGACAACAGTGTTGCGTCAGTAAATGATCTTGGTGGCTGAGTTTCTTTGCTAACCAATTCAGTATCAATGCATTGCACGGTTTCACCCTTTTTAACTAACTTAGTTAATAAACCATTACTTTCATTATCGTTCATATCGGTTGAGGATTGATAGTTTTTAGTTCTAAATAAAACTTTCCAACCTTCATCAAGCATTTGGTTAGCTTTAGAAATAAATTTTCCACCTTGAATATCTACATCAATTTGCAATTCAGCATATTTATATGCTGGATAAAATTGAGCTAAATATTGCGTTGCCACAACTTGATAAACCGCCTTTTCGTTGTCAGTTAAGTTTTCCATTTTAGCTTTACGCAACGTTGGAATAATAGCGTGATGTGCTTCCACTTTTTTGTCATTCCAAGCTTTAGTGCGTAAAGTATAATTAGCATTACTAATTGCGGTATGCAGTTCTGGACAATTATTTTCAATGGCAGACTTTATACCCTTAATTTGTTTTAAGTGTTCTTCGGGCAAAAAGCGACAATCCGATCTTGGGTAGGTAATTAATTTATGTTTTTCATATAACGATTGGCAAATATCAAGCACATCTTGGGCACTCAGCCCATTTTTTTTAGCCATCTCAATTTGTAGTGCTGATAAATTAAATGGCATTGGTGGCGCCAGTTCTTTCTTTTTATTACTAACTTTATCAATTGTGCCTGATTGCTTATTAATACGCTGACAAACATTTTCGGCCAATTTTTTAACCAAAACACGTCCTTCCTCATCCTGATAAGGAGCACAAGCTTCGCTAGGTTGCCATTTAGCTTTAAATATTTCATTATCTTTGGTTTGTAGCACTGCAAAAACTTCATAAAATGGTTTAGGTACAAATTGCTCTATCTCTAAATCTCGTCTAACCACTAACCCTAAAATAGGGGTTTGTACTCGCCCAATTGATAATACACCTCGATAACCGTTTTTTTGACCAACAATAGTACAAAGCCGACTCATATTAATTCCATACAGCCAATCGGCTCTAGCCCTTGCTAATGCCGAGGTTGATAAAGGAATAAAATCTTGATTGTTGCGTAATTGTTGCAATGACTTTTCAACAGCACTAGCATTCAAATCACTAATTAAACAGCGTTGAATTGCTTTGCGCTTATCTGGCGATAATTGGCAATAATTTAAAACTTCATCTACTAGTAGCTGCCCTTCCCTATCTGGGTCACCAGCGTGTACTATTTGCTCTGCTGACTTAATCAGATCTACCAAAATATTAAATTGTTTTTGTGTATTGCCTTTAGGCATTAATATCCATTTTTCAGGCACTATGGGTAAATCATTAATCACCCATTTTTTATATCGAGGATCATAAACTTCTGGTGTAGCTTGCTCAAGAAGATGACCAATACACCAACTAACCACATCGCCATTACTCGCTTTAATAAAACCATTACCTTTTTGAAGAGGTTTAGGTAATACGTCAGCGATAGCCCTTGCTAAGCTGGGCTTTTCGGCAATAAACAAACGATAAGATTGATTAGGTTGCATAAGAATAATTATTCATTAAAATTTCAAACAAGATAAGTTTGAATCGGTGTTAATTTCATGGTTTTAAATAAAAAGCCAATTATATCCTTATACTCAACTTTATAAGCGTTCATAAATTTTCATCCATTTTTTAACGATGCTTTATTACCACCATTTTTTGTATTTAAGCCAAATAACTGAAATAACACAAATAATAACAAGTAGTAATATTAATCCTACAAAAGACCAACCTTCACTACTAAAAGGAATACCAGCTAAATTGACGCCAAGCAAGCTGGTTAAAAACGTAATGGGTGTAAAAATTATGGTAAAGAGTGACATTAAATAGATTCTTTTATTGGTTGATTCAGCCAAGAAGCTATTAATTTGTTCCATAATTGAAGCTATTCTTAATAAACAGCTATCAATATCAGATACATAATGATTTTGTTGATAGGAAATGTCATGCAAGCGTTGGCGATCGTTATCATCAATCCACGATATTCTTTCAGTCGAAATTTTTACAAAAATATCGCGTTGTGGTGATAACAATCGGCGTAAGACGATCAACTGTTTACGAACTCGACCAATTTCTTTATAAGAAAAGATACGTTGGTTTAAAACAGATTCCTCTAACTTAATGATTTTATTGTGAACACTATCAAAAGATAAATTAACTTGATCACTAATTAAATCAGACATTTGAATCAACCAATCCGCCACATCTACAGGACCAATTCCCTTTTCTAGATGATCCTTTAATTCAGCAATAGCCGAAATTTGTTGATGCCGTGTTGAAATAATCATGTTATCAGTTATATAAAAACGAAAGGTAACAATAGGATCGGGAAGCTCATTGGGAACAAAATTAACACCTTTTAAAACCACTAAAACACCCGACTCAAAACGAATTTCCTTGGATATTTGCTTAGGTTTTAGCAATTCATTTTTAATCAAATCTGGAACTAGATTTGTATTATTTACCCAATTGATGGTTTCTTGTTTAGCAAAATCTAAATGAATCCAAAATGGTTGTGAAATTGAAGGTTTACTCTGTTCATTAAGTGGTAGCGCTTTGCCTTTACCATCTAACTGACAACAAAAAGCTGGTTTAGCTTCTAAAAGATGTGAAACAGAAATAGAACTTACACTATTTTGACTAGTCATTACCGATCTCATTTATTGTTTTTTCAAATTATATACCTAATTTAGCTTAAATTGGAGCCATCAATTAGCGTTTTATTATTTTATTTAAGGCATTAAAACCAATCCGTTAAGCTCATACTGACACAGGTTAAACCTGACTAAAAACCTAAAACGGATCAAGCTGAACAAAGTGGACAATATCCGGAGCATAATACCTGAAAGTATTGTAATATAAGCCAGTTTTTATGTATAAATATTGTCTTCAATACCAACTGGGAGCAGATTAACCTGACGGCTATTATTTATAAACCGTATAAATCATCTAGATCATCTTCACACACTAATTCAGAAATAAATTCATTAAAGCTATTGCATAGAAAAAGAGTACTCTTATCTTGATTATCCGTTAAAGATAAATTGTCTGACCATGTGTCAAGAGTATAGTAGTATATTTTTCCATTATTAATATCGATGCAGAAATAATTACCACCTGCGTCAATCGCAAAAGGTAAAAAAGTTTCCGGTAATAAC